>NZ_CBAZRM010000002.1:0-264140 GCF_964834465.1 Jezberella sp. | reverse complement strand
TACGTAGGCTCAGCGAGCACATTAAGTTCTGCTGGTTCGATTGCCGTTAACGGCACGAGCGGGAGTAATTCTGGGGTATATGTCAATGCAGCGACGACGATCTCTAGCACGACCGGGACGGTAGGCGTCTCTGGGACGTCGACTGGTTCAGGTACCGGGGTCAATATTGGTGCAGCGACTACCTTGACTACGCCAAGCAACAAGGCGGTTGCCGTGACGGGAATCTCTCTGACAGGTACTGGTTTATATGTTGGTGCAGCCACACAGATTACATCGGCGACAGCCAATATTAATGGCTATTCGACAAGTTCAAGTAGCTTCAACACAGGTGTGAACTTACAAAGTTCACTGAATGCGAACAACGCAGCGTTGAATATCGTCGGCACGTCAGGTTTAGGTCACGCAGTTGAGATCAGTGGGTCGACGACGACGGTCTCTGGCGCTGGTGCTCTCTCGGTGAATGGCACAACCAGTGGCGACGCAGGGGTGGTGATCTGGAATGGCAGCAAAATCACCAATACTGGAACGTTCACTGCGGGTAGCAACGCCGTCGCCATCAATGGGTCAGGTAGCCGCGGTGTGGTGATCAACCACGCGACCATCACGAATAATTCAACCAATGGCAATACTTCAATCAGTTCGAGCGGTGGCGGCTCAGCCAACTTGCAACTGGATAACGGCGCCGTTATCACGAATGGGGCAAAAGCAGGCGCCATCACCTTAACTGCCAGCGGCTACGACTCGGCTGGACTGGGCTCGACGGTGGGAGCGGCAAACACCACAACCAACGGAGCCCTGCCCTTCATCACCCAAAATAGCGATGCCGGGGTCACCATCGTATCTCAGTATGGCAATGTCGCGAACCCAACGATTGTGAACAACGGTAATGGCAACGTCGTGCTCGCCGCCGGGACAGCGATTGCTGCGGGCACCTCGACTGGCGGTCAATTGACTAGTCAAAATCTCACATCTGCCGCGCTCAATACCATTCAAAACAATGGGACAGGAACCGTCTATCTATATTCAGGTTCATCGGCTAGTACCGGCCTGCCAACCGTGACCACGGGCTCAAGTGCCGTCGCAATGAGCGTGCAGTACTACAGCGCCTACGGACAGACGATTAATGGGGGGGGCAAGTATCAATTGTTGTATCGTCAACTAGCACCACCAACGCCAGCGGCATCGACCGCTTTGGTCGTTTCCGCGACAGTGGTTGCGGTGAACCCCACAGTTCTGCCCGTTTCAACATTGACGTCAACGAATAAGACGGCAATCAGTGGAACCACGCCGACGCAGACGACAACCACGGTGACGTTCGTGAACCCGCTGACAGGGATAAATCTGCCTTCAGTATCTTCGCGGACTTCATCTCTGACGGCTACGGCACAAAATGGCGTCGGTACATTCAGTTTGGCCGGGCTGGAGGGGGCGTACGGGGGCACCGATTGCACCGGTGGTATCGAGACTGGATCAGGCAAGGTAGCTGACTCGACCATCATGGTTTGTTATAACGTAGGACAATCCTGAATCTAATGACGTAACCTGGTGAATGACTCACGTTCTTTACTCCTTTCGCCGCTGCCCTTATGCGATCCGTGCACGCATGGCCATTTGGCAATCAGGCGTGGCCGTCGAACTCAAAGAGGTCAGTCTGCGTGCCAAACCCGCTGAGATGCTGGCGCTTTCCCCAAAGGGAACCGTCCCCGTGTTGCGGTGTACTAATGGCGAGGTTATTGACGAAAGTCTAGCGATCATGCACTGGGCTCTCGCTCAGCATGATCCCGCAGACTGGTTAGCAAACGCCCGCGATGCGCGCAATAAGGATTTGATCAAGCTCAACGATGGTGTGTTCAAACAGTCTCTTGATCGGTATAAATATTTTGAACGCTACCCTGAACACACACAGACCTTTTACCGAGAGCAAGCGGTTGAACACCTCATCAATACGCTTGAGACGGTGCTGTCTCATCATCGATACTTAAACGGCCATCATGCTAGCCTGACGGACGTGGCGATTTTTCCGTTTGTTCGACAGTTTGCCGCCGTTGACCTGACTTGGTTTGAGGCAGCTGCCTTGCCCAATACACAACGATGGCTGGCCGAATGGCTAAATAGCGACTTGTTTTTGACCGTCATGCGAAAGCATCCCTGAGGTAAACTTTTTCTGTCGACCTTTGGTGAGTTAACGCAATCAATGCCATGAACAAATTATTTCTGCTGATCACCGGTTTCGTCAATCTCATGTGCTGCGCGACGCTAGCCCTGGCGGCCCCAGTGGCGCCCGACCCTAAACTTGCCCAACCCGTTGTTGAAGAGGGCAATAAATGGCTTTATGCTTTCTCGAGCTTTACTAACGGCCGCTGGACCGACTACCGTAACGAGCTTTCAGTGGCCCGGGTGACGCGCTCGGGTATCTATATCACCGCGACAACGATCGGTAGTGTCAGCCCGGCTCGTACGTTTGTGCAGGGGTTGAACTGGTCGGATTTCAGGACGATTAATGAGAAAGAAGTCGTGATCACCCAACCCTTTGACTTCCCCTTGACCAAGGGCAAAAAGTGGCAAGTGCAATACTCAGAAGATTCGCCAAACAAGAAGCAAGAGACGACGATTAATTATGAAGTCCTTGAGCCAGAGTCGATCATTGTCAAAGCCGGGCAGTTCTACGCCATCAAGATTGAGGCTGAGGGTAAGTGGGTGGCTAGAACCACAACCCCAGCGTCCGTTTTTCAAATAAAGAGCAAAGCCGATTTAGACGCACCCATTGGGTCGTCAAGTCAAAATACTGAAAAGGTTACCTCTGGCAGAATCTATCAAGCCTATTGGTATGCACCTGAAACCAAGCGGTATATCAAGCTGATCAACGAGACCTACGGCGATAACGGTACGCTGAATTACAAGCTCACGGGCGAGTTGGTGTCGTCTAACGTTAAATAAATTTACCCAGACGTTAGACATCACCGCAACGCTCAATTAATACCCGACCGCTTGTCCGTCTCTGCGGGGATCAGACCCAGCCGCGTATGCGTGGCCACCCATTTGAGTATCCCCCTGGAGTTTCTGGATCAGCTGAGCGCTGCCGAAATCGAGACTATCGGCCGGCGCCACTGTTGGGGTGTGTCCCATGGCAATCAATCCCTCGACGACCGACTGAGGGACATGTTGCTCGACCATCAGATCACCGACATCGTTGATGCGCCAGCGTGGCGAATCAGCGCAAGCCTGTGGATTGCGACCCTCAACGACGTTTCGCAACACCATTTGCATGTGCCCTTGCGCTTGCATATTGCCGCCCATCACACCGAAAGCCATTTCAGCTTTGCCGTCACAAGTCATGAAGGCAGGGATGATGGTGTGCATGGGGCGTTTGCCCCCAGCGACCAGGTTAGGGTGGCCGGGCGTCAAGACAAAGCCTGCTCCGCGATTTTGCAAAGAGATGCCGGTACCAGGGACAACGACACCAGAGCCAAACCCTTTATAGTTGGATTGAATCAGCGAGATCATCATCCCGTTCGCATCGGTCGCGCAGAGGTAAACGGTACCACCCACTTTGGGTGAACCGGCTTTGTATTGGCCAGCTTTCTTGACATCAATCAAACTGGCGCGTTTGGCCGCATAGCTGTCCGACAGAATTTCTGCAGGTGTTACGCGCATGTGTGCGGGGTCTGCGATGTGCTCGTAAAGATCGGCAAACGATACGCGCATCGCTTCGATTTCCAAGTGCATGCGCTCAGGTGAGCCGACCGCTGTTTGATCGTAGGGTAGGTGTGAAAGAATATTGAGTGCCAGCAAAGCAGCAATCCCTTGCCCGTTCGGGGGTATTTCGTGGACGTCATGGCCGCGGAAATTGGTACTGATAGGTTCAACCCAGTCAGCTTGGTGCGCTGCCAAATCGGCTTCTGTCATTGCGCCGCCGCATTCCTTTGAGAAGTTGGCGATGGCTTTAGCGAGACGACCTCGATAAAACGACTCGCCCTCCGTTGCTGCAATTTCTTCCAGCGTGGTTGCCTGATCTGCAAAACGCCATATTTCACCGGCTTCAGGCGCGCGACCATTGGGCATGAACGCTTGCTTGTAGCCAGGGACATCGACTAAGTCTTTCGATTGTGTTTGCCATTGCCGAGCTACCGTCGGGCCAACCGGAAACCCATCGCGAGCGTGACGAATTGCATCCTTGAACAGATCGGCGAAGGGTAGTTTGCCAAATTTCTTCGACAGTGCGACCCAACCAGAGACCGCGCCAGGTACAGTGACCGTATCCCAGCCACGGTCAGGTATTTTGGTCATACCCTTGAATCGCTCTGGGCTCCAGGCGGCTGGTGCGCGACCTGAAGCATTCATGCCGTGCAACTTGCTGCCATCCCAGATCAGCGCAAAATTATCAGAGCCGATACCGTTCATGGTGGGTTCGACCACAGTCAAGCAGATAGCAGCTGCGAGCGCGGCGTCAACTGCGTTACCGCCGCGAGCGATCGCTGAGATCCCCGCTTGTGCTGCTAACGGTTGCGAGGTTGAAACGACGTTTCTGGCCAGCAGTGGCTTGCGAGCGGATTGAAAGGGTTGTTGCCAGTCCATGAAGGGAGCCTCCTAAGATGTTTAGGCGTGACTTTAACAGGCAGTTACACTTTGTGGCAGTTGTTATTCCATTCACCAGGAGTCTAACGCCGTGAGAGCTACTCTCTTTGCCCGCCTAATAGGCCTTGTGGTTGTTACTGGTGGGGTGGCTGTCTGTAGCCAAGCCCTTGCTAGCTATCCTGACAAACCGATTCGAGTGGTCGTGGGTTTCACACCAGGTGGCACGACCGATACGGTCGCTCGCATTGTGTCGCAAGCGATGAGTGAACGTCTTGGTCAACCCATCGTCGTTGAAAATCGCCCCGGAGCGAATGGCGGGGTTGCGACTGAGTCGGTGATTCGGTCGGCCCCCGACGGCTATACCCTGTTTTTTACATCGGTTGGGCATGCGGTCAACCCGTCCCTTTATCCCTCGGCCAAATATGATCCCGTCAAAGATTTCACCCCCATCGGGCAAGTGCTGACAGCCCCCAATGTGTTGGTCGTCGCAGGCAATTCTCCTTTTAAAGATTTGAAGGAATTAATGGCCTATGCACGTGCACACCCCGGCAAACTTGATGTCGCTTCTTCCGGCTATGGTAGCTCGGTGCATTTGTCCGCCGAGGTTTTCATGAAAGAAGCAGCGGTCGAGTTAAACCATATCCCTTATAAAGGGACAAGCGTGGCCATCCCAGATGTCATGTCAGGTACTGTCACCATGATGTTCCCGAATCTACCGACCATGTTGCCTCTGATTGCAACCGGTAAGTTGCGAGCTTTGGGCGTTACGACGGTCAAGCGTTCTCAGGTCGCACCCGACATTCCCACCATTGCCGAGGCGGGTCTGCCAGGGTATGACGTCGGGACTTGGTACGGATTTGTCGGGCCCGCAAAGATGGATAGAGCGGTGGTGACACAGTTGAATACCGCACTAAATGCGGTGCTGTCGGATGCTGCCATTTCTGCCAAGCTACGCGACCAAGGGGTTGACCTCGTGTTTGGTACGCCCGAGGCTTTCGGTGCCATGATTGAAAAGGAAACTCAGCGATGGTCTAACGTTATTAAGGCGGCGAACATCAAAATCGAATAAGTCGTTGAAGGAGACAAACAGCCATGAATAAGACAAGAAGAGATTTAATGGGTCTGGCAGGATTGACCCTAGGAGTCGCAAGCCTGCCTCAGCGAGATGCTTGGGCGGCTGAGATGGATTACCCGGCAAAGCCAATTAAATTGATCGTGCCGTTTCCGCCAGGTGGTGGTACTGACCTGATTGGTCGTTTCCTTGCCACGCATCTGTCGAGCGATTTGGGACGGACCGTCATCGTTGAGAACCGAGCAGGTGCGGGTGGCATGATCGGTTCACAGGCCTGTGCTAACGCACCCGCCGATGGCTATACGCTATCCATTGGCATCACCGGTACGCACGCATTGCCCGTGGCGATGGGGATCAAACAAACCTTCGACCCCGTGGCGGATTTCACACCGATTACGTTGTTGGGTTATTCGCCCAATCTGTTGTTGGTGCATCCGAGTTTTCCGGCGCGAACGGTAGCAGAGTTCATCGAGGTCGTGAGGGCGCATCCAAGCACGTATAGCTTTGGTTCGTGGGGCAACGGATCTGGGGGGCATTTTGCAGGCGAGTACCTCAAGAAGGTTGCCAATATAGAGATGCAGCATGTGCCTTATAAAGGCGTAGCCCCCATGATGAACGACTTGATCGGTGGGCAAATTATGGTGGCCTTTGGGGATGGAGGCGCGAGCCCGCCTCAGGTTCGGGCAGGTAAAGTGATTGCGTTGGCTGCAGCAGGCACCACACGCTCGCCCGCCTTACCCGAGGTGCCCACCTTTGATGAACAGGGACTTAAGTTTATTGCGGACAGTTGGTATGGCATTTTTGCACCGAGTCAGTTGCCGTCTTTAATTGCGCTACGGTTAAACAATGCGTTTAAAAAAATACTGACCGCTGCGGATCATCGCGAGACGCTCGCCAGTTTTGGTTTGGTCGCCCATCCGTCGAGCTCAGACGGCTTTAAACAGACCCTGCAGCGTGACATTGCGCTGTGGACGAAGGTAGCCCATGACGCCAACATTCAGGCCGATAGTAATTAAGGGTTAGGGTGGTGGTTGCAGCAACAAAATGCCCAGCCAAATGAGCTGGGCAAATTTTTACATCAAACGATCGGTCGGGTGTTAAGCGATCTCGTGGAGTGCTGCGCGAACTGTCGAGAAGATCTCGTCAATTTGTGCTTCTGAGACGATCAATGGTGGTGAGAATGCCAGAATGTCACCTGTGAAGCGAGGCATCACGCCTTTTTCAAAGCATTTCAGGAAGGCGTCGTAAGCGCGTGTGCCAGGAGCACCTGGACGTGATTCAAGCTCAACGGCACCCATCAACCCCATGTTGCGGATATCTTTCACAAAAGGCTCACCACGTAACTTGTGGATAGCTGCCTCGAACTTCGGTGCCATCTGGGCGGCACGCGCGAATAAACCTTCACGCTGATAGATATCTTGCGTCGCGATACAAGCAGCAGCGGCTGCAGGATGTGCGGAGTAGGTGTAGCCGTGAAATAGTTCGATCGAATTCGCAGCACCACTGTTGATCACGGTATCGTGAATTTTTTGTGATGCCGCAACTGCAGACATGGGGATCGCGGCATTGTTGATGGCCTTTGCCATCGTAATCAGGTCTGGTGTGATGCCAAGCAGTTCGCTGGCTGTCGCTGCGCCGACGCGTCCAAACCCTGTGATGACCTCGTCAAATATCAGCAGAATGCCGTGTTTGGTGCAAATTTCACGCAGCTTTTCGAGATAGCCTTTGGGTGGGATTAGCACGCCAGTCGAGCCAGATACTGGCTCGACAATCACCGCTGCGATGTTGGACGCATCGTGCAGAGCAACAATGCGCTCGAGCTCATCGGCCAAGTGTTCGCCCCAAAGAGGCTGGCCCTTGCTGAACGCCGCATGCTCTAAGTTCAGGGTATGGGGCAGGTGATCGACGCCTGGGATGAGGTTGGCCGAAAACGCCTTGCGATTCGCAGGAATACCACCCACAGAGATACCGCCGAAACCGACCCCGCTGTAGCCGCGTTCGCGACCGATCAAACGAGTACGAGTGCCCTCACCCCGTGCCCGGTGGTAAGCCAAGGCAATCTTTAAGGCGGTATCGACCGCTTCAGAGCCAGAATTCGCAAAAAAGATACGATCTAGTCCTTTGGGCATCACTGCAGCGATTTTGCTGGCTGCTTCAAACGCGATGGGATGGCCCATTTGAAACGACGGCGCGTAATCCATCTCCATCATCTGGTTGTGGACGGCTTCGATAATTTCTTCACGGCCATGACCCGCATTGACGCACCAGAGCCCAGCACTTGCATCAATCACTTGGCGATCGTCGATCGTCGTGTAGTACATGCCCTTTGCCCTTTTTAGCAAACGCGGCTGCGCTTTGAACTGACGATTAGCGGTGAAGGGCATCCAGTAATTGGACATATCCAGCTCTGTGGCCAGATTCATGTGTTCGGTAATGGCATTCATGCGAACCTCTTTGCGGTATTCATACCGGATATCGGTCACGCGACCCCCGATGGGGTTGCTCGTAACCTTTTGTTAAAGGTAAGAAATTTCTTATTGTTATTTACTGTAATACAGAAGCAGACGCTTTGCACCTGAATGTTGTGACGAAAACGTTTTTCACGCAGTGGTTGTGACGAATTAGCGATCTACCGGCAAATAAAGCGTTTCTTTGATCTCTTCCATCACAACATAGCTGCGCGACTCTGCTGACGCGGGCAGACGCTTTAAAATTTCGCCGAGCAGTTGTCGGTATTTGTTCATTTCGGGCAATCTCGCTTTGACCAGATAATCGAAATCGCCAGAAACCAAGTGGCACTCCATCACTTCGGGCACGTAGAGCAGCTCTTCTTTGACTTTGTCAAAGACGTCTCCAGATTTTGCTGAAAGCTTTATCTCGAGAAAGACCAACAAATTTTTACCTAAGGCGGCAGGATTGACGCGGGCGTAATATCCTGTGATGACGCCTTCGCGCTCCATGCGTTTGACTCGTTCTGAGCACGGGGTCGCGGATAAACTGACTTTTTCGGCGAGATCCGTGATGGATATCCGGCCGTCGCGCTGAAGGACGTCGAGAATTTTTAGATCTATCCGATCAAGTTCACGCATCATGACAAGAGACTCTCAAAAAACGTGTGTTGGTTTCTTATTTTAGTGAAATACACCTGATTTTTATCAATTAAAAGCAATTAATCCATCGAACTAGGAGATTCACGTGTTTTTCATCAATCCACCCGTTATCAAAACCTCTGAGATATTTACCACGATGCCTGAGCATTTCAGGCGGCGAGGCACCCAGTCGGTCTGGGGTGCTGCCAACCGCGGCGGGGTCTCGTTGGATTGCTTTTTGGAAGGGCCCGTCTTTGACGATGCGGGGAACTTGTTCGTCACGGACATCCCCTACGGGAGGATTTTCAAAATTGATCCGAAGGGGGTGTGGACACTCGTCGTCGAATACGATGGCGAGCCCAACGGAATGAAGTTCATGTCTCCAGGCATCTTGCTGGTGACGGATTACAAAAATGGCTTGATCACCGTTCGCGTGGATACTGGCGAGGTTACTAGCCTGTTGCAACGTCGCAATACCGAAAGATTTAAAGGGCTTAACGATCTGACGATCGATCGTCAAGGCAATATCTATTTTACGGATCAGGGGCAAACTGGCTTACATGATCCGACTGGCCGGGTCTATCGCTTGCGTCTGGATGGTCAGCTTGATCTGTTGCTCGGCAATGTACCGAGCCCGAACGGCATTGTGCTGTCGCCTGATGAAAAAGTGCTGTTCGTTGCGGTCACGCGCGGTAATTGTGTGTGGCGAGGGCCGATCATGGAGGACGGCAGTTTGGCTAAAGTAGGCCAGTTCTTCACGTCGTACGGCACCACCGGGCCTGATGGCATCGCGATGGATCAAAGCGGCAATCTGGTGATTGCAAATCCAGGGTTGGGGTATGTCTGGCTGGTCAACCCCAAGGGTCAGCCTATCGGTCTTTGGCAAAGTCCCGCAGGTGAGGCGGTCACAAACATCGCTTTTGGTGGGCCTGACAATAAGACGTTGTATTGCACAGACTCGACCACGGGGACTATCCTCGTCGCACAATTGCCTGAACCAGGCATGCCCATGTATCAAAGAATCCCACAATAAAAAATACGCCAATACGGCCTTCGCAAGGGGCTTTGTGAGAAAATGAAGGTAAGTATTTTTTTCCGAGCGTAAATGTTTAAGATTTCGTGGTTGTTTAAAGCAAGCGTCCTGTTAGCCGGTCTCATGTCGGTTGCGCTGAGTTGGGCGGCACCACCGATTCTGGTGCTGAACTCACTCAGTGCCAGTGTGAGTGTGATTGATCCTGTCACTTATGCAGAGATCAAGCGTATCTCCGTCGGCAAAGAGCCACATCACATTTACATGACGCCTGACAGTAAATCGGCATTGGTGGCGAATGCCACAGGCAACACGATCACGTTTATTGACCCTAAAACCGGGGATATTCAACGAACGTTAACGGATATGGTGGATCCTTACCATTTACGTTTTTCCCCCGACATGAAATGGTTTGTTACCGCAGCAAATCGTTTAAATCATGTCGATATCTACAAGTGGCAAGCAAAGGGCAGCGGGTTTGAGCCCGTCTTGGTGAAACGAATCCCCACGGGTAAAACGCCAAGCCATTTAGCCATCAACAGCGCAAGCACGATCGTTTACGCCTCTTTGCAAGACAGTGAAGAGTTGATTGCGATTGATTTGCTCACGCAGAAGCCACTGTGGGTCGTGCCTGTGGGAAAAACGCCGGCAGACATTTTTTTGACCTCAGATGATAAAAACATACTCGTTGCGCTAACAGGCGGTACCGGCGTGCAAGTCTACGACGTGTCGAATGGCCCAGCCAAACTGGTTAAAACGATTCAAACCGGCGATGGTGCGCATGCGTTCAGATCGCAGGGTGACAAGCGTCATTTATTTGTCAGTAATCGCGCAGCGAACACCATCAGCCGCATTGACTTACAAACAATGACGGTGGTGGATACGTACAAAACGCCCGCTGGACCAGACTGCATGGAAGTCCTGGAGGGCGGCAAAACCTTGTTGGTGACCGCGCGTTGGGCCGGTAAACTGGTGGTGATCGACCTTGAGAAAAAGGCAGTCGTCAAAGCGGTGGCGGTGGGTAAATCCCCACACGGTGTTTGGACGCTGAATCATGCGAGCCGCTCGTAACGTATTTGCCGGTTTTGGATTGCTTGTTTTGTTGGCAGTCCACCCGGTCTCAAACGCTGAAAGCGGGTCTGATACTGCGGCAGACGCGGCGTGTGACAAACCAATCTATTTAACGATTGACACAGGGCATATGGAGGTCGCCCCGCATATGATCGATGTGCTTAATCAACATCAGGTCAAAGCCACTTTTTTTCTGGCCAATGAGCGCACCAAAACTGGCGGCTCAAGCATGGACGATGTGTGGGCGCCTTGGTGGAAGCAACTGGCAGAACAAGGCCACGTCTTCGGTTCGCACACATTTGATCACGTCTATTGGCAAGCTGATTTGCCAGACGGTATGTTTCGGGTCAAACCAAGCGCTGGGCCCGACGCCAATCAGGTAAAAGTCATCAGTGGTACCGACTATTGTGAAGAGCTGGATCGTTCGCGGGCTCGGTTTGAACAAATGACAGGCAAGAAGATGGTGCCGCTCTTTCGTTCTGCCGGCGGTAAAACGTCGCCAGCGCTCTTGGCTGCTGCAAAAAGTTGTGGCTACACCCACGTGCCGTGGACACCGTCAGGTTTTATGGGTGATGAGCTGCCCAGCGATAAGTACCCCAATGCCTTTCTGCTTGAGCGGGCGTTACGCACCATTAAACGTGGCGAAGTCATTCTTGTACACCTCGGCATTTGGTCCAGAAAAGACCCCTGGGCACCAACCGTGTTCGAACCGCTCATTGCCGGGTTGAAAGATAAGGGGTTTTGTTTCGCGACGTTGGATCAGCACCCCGATTATCGCGCCATTGCCCACGTCAAGGAGACGGGTCGTGAATAGTTTGTTGGATTGGTTCGATACGGCGCAGCAAGTGCTGTTTGAAACCTTAGTACAGCCCTTGTTGTTCAATCTGGGCTTGGGCAGTGTGATTGAAGAAGCCTACGATTGGACCATGTGGTTATTGATTGGTATGTTGCAAATCTGTTTTTTGATCCTCGTTTTCGGCAGCCTTCAGCGGTTGCGACCCGTAGAGCCCATCGTCGATCGTGCGCAGGTCAGGATTGATATTTTTTATACCTTGCTTCATCGTCTCGGGCTGTTTCGAATTGCGTTATTTTTTTCGATACAACCGTTTTGGGATACAGCGGCTGGTTGGGCGCATGTTCTGGGTTTTTCACCTTTCAATCTTGATGGGGTTTGGCCCGGCGTGACAGACCAACCCTGGGTGAGTTTGATCATTTATTTATTGAGCTTCGACTTATTGGAATACGTCTATCATCGTGCGCAACATCGCTACTCATGGTTCTGGGCCTTGCATGCGGTGCATCATAGTCAGCGACAAATGACCATGTGGAGCGACAACCGCAACCACGTTCTCGATAGCCTGATGCACGATTCAGTGGTGGTGCTCCTCTCACTGGCGATTGGTGTCCCTCCTGGACAGTTCGTCATGATTGTTGTGTTCACTCAGTTAGTTGAGAGTTTTTCACACTCGAATGTACGCCTCTGGTTCGGCACTTGGGGTGAGCGTTTATTGGTTAGCCCACGTTTTCATCGACAACATCATTCGATTGACTACGATGAGTCAGCCGCTGGGCCAGCCAAGGGGCACAATTTTGCCGTGCTATTCCCGCTCTGGGATGTGCTCTTTGGCACTGGGCATTTTGAAAACAATTACCCCGAGACGGGGATCCATGATCAACTGCCTGAGGCAGGCGGTCGAAACTATGGGCGTGGTTTCATTGCGCAGCAATGGCTTGGATTAAAGCGCATGGTGGGACTAGGCTAGCTGCGGGTGAGCGGTCATGGTTTTAATCTGACCCAAGCCCCAGTTTGTTTGGCATGCGCTTTTCAATCGACCACTTGAGCAAAGCAGCACTACGAAATATCCCGTGTGCGAATTTGCCATAGGGCATGGTTAAAAATAACGCCATAACGATGCCGAGGTGTAGCGCAAGCAGCAGCGCCAGGGCCGCTGTGTCGCGCCAGAGCAGTAAGCCCAGCCCTGACGCACTGGTCAAAATCAACAGGCTGATGAACGCATGATCCATGGGCTTTTGTGCTTTGTCACCGTGCATAGGCGCGCGACGGATGTTCAAGCGCATCAAACCGATCGGACCGATCAGCAAACCAATACCACCGAGGGTGCCTAAAATGACGGGTAAGCTGGTATAAGAGTAGGGAGCTTCCCAGCCAAATATGTAATGAAAAATCGTTGCAGTCGACGTTGCCGCAAAACACAGCAAGAAGCCGTAGAAGGTCAGATGATGAAAATTGCGGCGTCGTAAAGTGAATCTGTCATCCTCGTCGTTACATCCCTCGCCGTGACCACCGTCTAAATACTTAAGTTGTAAGACACTGTAAAACGCTTCACCGGCCGCCGCCGCGCTGGCATGACCAGGTGTGATTTGCCGCCAGAAGCGGCGAACACCGATGCCTAAAGAAAGCAAGGCATAGCCAAACACAGCCCCAAACATGAGCGCCAGTGTGTTGTGTGGGAAGATCGAGTAAAAGTTACCGGCAGTACTCGATGGGCTCATCAATGACCCATTGGCCATGAGGGTCAATATCAAGAATAAAGTGAGACCAAAGGCCGTCGCAAGCGCCACCGTCATGCCATTGTTTTTATAAAGTTTGCCGAAACTTCTGGGCCAAGCAAAATCGGTGTAGGTCTCAAGACGGACTCGTGCCATGGCTTGCGGGATATTGACGGCGAACTCGTGCGGGGGCGCATACTGACAGGCATGTAGGCAGGCACCGCAATTATGACAAAGGTTGGCCAAGTAATTCAGGTCCGCTTTGTGGTCGAAATCCAGCCGTCTGGTCATGGCAGGGAAGACGGCGCAGAAACCTTCGCAATAGCGGCAAGCATTACAGATTTGCATCTGTCGTGCCACTTCAGCTTCGTGATGGGTTAATTTCTTGTCATGCCAAGTGACGGCGTGCTCAACTTTGCTGGTGCGATCGCCTCCGGCGAGTTGTTGTGCCTCATGCGTCAGTGAATCAAGCGACTGCATGGTTTGCCCCTTGTTGCTGGTGATGTACCTCTTTCATTCGCAAGGCGGCCTTGGCGGCCTCGGTGCCAGCGATCCGTCCAAACGCCGTACCAATCGACATCCCCACGCCGGCGGTATAGCCTTTGCCTAACACGTTGCCAGCATTGATTTCACCGGCAGCGAACATATTAGGGCTGGCTTTGCCCTTAAAAAATACGCTCGCATGCTGATCGGTTTGTAGGCCGAAATAAGTGAAGGTTATGCCTGGCTTCAAGGCGTATCCGTAAAAAGGACCTTGATTGATTGGCCTTGCCCAGTGAGTTTTAGCGGGGCTTAAATCTTGAGTGAAACAGTCATCCTGAATGTTGTGATCAAACGTTCCAGGTTGGCAGGCAGCATTGAAATTGGTGATGGTTTGCATAAATGTGTCGACATCGAGCTCGAGTTTTTGCGCAAGTTCGGGCAAAGTATCAGCAATGACGCCTTCGAAGACGGGTGGCATAAAGCGGCCAATCGCTTTTGAATCGATCACGACATAAGCGGTTTGCCCGCGTTGCAGCGCGACGAGACGCCCCCACAACGCATAACGCTTTGGCCAGAAGTCTTCGCCTTCGTCATAAAAACGTTTGGCGTCTTTGTTCAACACCACCCCGAGCGAGACGCAATCAAGTCGAGTGCAAATGCCACCGTCATACAGGGGGGCACGCGCGTCGATGGCGACACAGTGCGCCTGAGTTTGATCGCCCATGGTGTCTGCGCCTTCACGCATCATGACTTTGAGCACGGCCCCCATGTTGAAGCGGGTGCCTCGGATCAAAAAATTGTCGGCCGGGTATTCACCATATTCGTTCTGCCCCCAAGCCTCACGCATCCATGCGATATTGGATTCGAAACCGCCACAGGCGAGCACGACGCTGCGACCCTCATATCGCTTATCGCCGACCATGGCAGCGACAAAGACCCCGTCCTGAATGTCTAGATCGTCAACCGGTGAGTCATAACGGATATCGACCCCCAGATTTTCTGCGCTGCGGTAATAGGCATTGACGAGGGCTTTACCACCGCCCATAAAGAAAGCGTTGGTTCTCGCGACGTGCAGCGTGCCGGATAACGGCGGTTGAAAATGCACACCGTGTTTACGCATCCAGTCTCGACACGTCGACGACTCACGGATGACCATGCGCGCGAGTGCCTCGTTGGTTTGACCGCCCGTGACTTTGAGCAAATCTTGCCAGTATTCTTCTTCTGGGTAGGCATCCACCAAGACATCTTGTGGGGCATCATGCATACAACGCAGGTTGCGCGTGTGCTGCGAGTTACCCCCGCGCCAGGCTTTTGGTGACGACTCGAGCATTAACACGCTCGAGCCAGCCTCTCTGGCCATGAGCGCGCTACACAGGGCCGCGTTGCCGCCCCCCACTACTATCACGTCCCAGATCATGATCTACCCTTGCTGTGACTTCGTCTGTCACTATATTGAAGCATGGGGGCTCTTGTCGCAAGTCCTTCCGTAGGTTATGGTTGCGGCTAGCTTTTGTGAGTAGTCACCATTTCATAAATGGCGGGGGCGATAAGGGATGACGAGCGAACCAGCCACTTGCCGCTTTCATTAGCATCTTGTGAAAGCCAGCGTTGGGGAACTGTTTTTTTAAGCGATGCATGAATGTCCGAGGTACCCCGCCTAAGACCATACCAAGCGAAAAATCGGCGAGATCAGCCCGTCTGAAAATGTCGAGCAAAGGGTATTGAGTCGAGAGTTCGCCTTTGATTGTCCGGATCTTGTGATGCAGATCAATGAGCAAGGTGATCTCTTCATCCCAGGCTTCGAGCTGATGCGTGACAAGGTACTGTTTGGCCTCGCGGATTGAGGGCGGCAAATAATCGACGGTGTGGTCTGACCAAATGCCAATGTCATGATGACAGGACGCAATGATGAGTTTGCTTCGATCATCATCGGTGCAGGGCGTCAAGGCAAAGCAGCAGTGCAGCATGCGGTAGACATGATTCTTATAGCCTTCGTAATCGCTGCCGATCCGGTCCTTCCAGGGTAATAAGATGTCTTCGACAAGGGCAATTCTGGGTTGTATGGTGAGGTCTGCGGTCATGAGTAACTTGTATTGAGGCGAGCGTCAGCGAGTCAACGCTTTATCGCCGATTTATCTTGTTGAGCCTGCAGATAGCAAGGCTGATTATCATCATAATCGATGGGGTCAGCGCGGCGGGATTTCGAAAGATCGGAGTTCTCGGTCGCTGCACGCCATAAAGCGCCATATGCCGGGGTTAAACCAAGCTTCTTTGCCCTCTGGGGGCGGCAGCAAGTGGCCATTGGCGTCTAGCTTATCTTGATGGTAATGATCGAAATTGTCGAACTCTGCCACTTGGCCTTTTAAGCAAGGTTTGCCTTGAATCATCTGATCGGTAGACACCAGTAATTTCGGGTACATACTGGTCAGACTGTGGGTGTCGATCGCCTCGGCCCAAATGCCTGCGATCAACAACGGCTTTGCGAGACGCACCACGAATTCGTCGGTGAACGTGATGGGGTAGTTCTGGCGGCCACCATCAAAATTATCCACACGGTAGACGGTTGATCCTGCTGGTATCACGATTTCACCCAGCGGTCTATCTTCCTCTAGCGTGAGAATACGCCGAGACTCAATGCGGCTCAATTGCTGAGCGTCTTCTTGTTTCCACTGTCTAGCTCTTTTCTCAAACCACGCGTTGCAACAGACGACCGATAGACCGAGCACGACAGCCAGCAGTGCGAGCATTTTGACAGGGGTTGATTTCGCCGGCGGAACGGCAAACCGGTAAAGCAACTTTGCGACCAGATAAAGGCCGCCAGTGATAAGTAATACTGGCAGGACGAAGACGAGAAACAGCCACAAAAAAGAGGGGGTTGCGACAGGAATCATCTACACCGACAGATGTCGTTTGACGTCTTCGCCATCCATCTCAGTGCTGCCACCTGCCGCCACCACCTCACCGCGCGAAAGCACGACGAAACGATCGGCGAGTTCACGCGCGAAGTCGAAGTATTGTTCGCAGAGCAGGATTGCAATATCGCCACGATCACGCAGTAGTCTGATGACGCGGCCAATGTCTTTGATGATCGAAGGTTGAATTCCTTCGGTCGGCTCATCGAAAATAATCAATTTCGGTTCTGCCACCAAGGCACGAGCGATCGCAAGTTGTTGCTGTTGTCCGCCCGATAAGTCACCCCCTCTGCGATGAAGCATGGATTTCAGGATGGGGAACAGCTCGTAAACTTCTTCTTTGATATGGCTCGCCTGTCGGCCAGACCTGGTGGCCATGCCCATCCGGATATTTTCTTCAACGGTTAAACGCGCGAAGATCTCACGACCTTGTGGCACATAGGCCATGCCAAGGGCGGCGCGGGCGTGTGGTTTAAAGGCACTGATATCTTGGCTTTCAAAGCTGATCGAACCAGACCGAATATGTTCAACGCCCATCAGACACTTCAGCAAGGTGGTTTTTCCGACCCCATTGCGTCCTAAAAGCGCCATGCACTCGCCTTGCTTGACGTCAAGCGATACGCCTTTGAGGGTGTGGCTACTGCCGTAATATTGATCAATGTTGTTGACTGTCAGCATGATGCTAGCGCCCTAAATACACTTCGATGACACGCTCGTCGTTTTGTACTTGAGCCATGGTGCCCTCAGCCAAAACGGATCCTTCGCATAAGACAGTCACTTTCCCTTGTTGCGCAATTTGCGTGACAAAATCCATGTCGTGTTCGACCACAACCAGTGAGTGCTTGCCGCGCAAATCATTGAGCAATTCGCCGGTGCGCTCTGTCTCGGCGTCGGTCATGCCGGCGACAGGTTCGTCAAGCAAGAGCAGCAAGGGTTCTTGCATGAGCAACATGCCGATTTCAAGCCACTGTTTTTGACCATGTGACAACAAACCCGCTTCGCGCTGGTATTCACCAGTGAGCCTCAGTAGGTCAAGCGTTTCACCAATCTTGTCTCGTTGCTCACCTGATAAGCGCGAGAACAAGGTCGATCGAACGCCTTTGTTCATCTTCATCGCGAGTTCGAGATTTTCAAAGACGGTGTGTTGTTCGAATACGGTGGGACGTTGAAACTTTCGACCAATACCAGCATCGGCAATTTGCGACTCATGCATTTTGGTTAAATCGATGCTTTGGCCGAAATAGGCCGTTCCCGATGTCGGTTTGGTTTTGCCGGTGATGACATCCATCATGGTGGTTTTGCCGGCACCATTCGGGCCGATGATACAGCGCAATTCCCCTACCCCAATATCAAGCGAGAGGTCGTTGAGCGCCTTAAAGCCGTCGAATACAACGCTGATCGATTCGAGATAAAGGATGGCGCCGTGTGTCGTGTCGACGCCGCTGGTCTTGAACCGACCATAAGAAGCTTCGCCGCCGGCACTGGCATTTTGGTCTGGTGAGGCTGGGCGATTGCTGGTGGAGGCAGTTGTCGTGGTATTCATTTCTTGTCCCCCCGTGTCAGGCGTCGAATCAACCCGACGATGCCTTGTGGCAGAAATAAGGTGACGAGTACAAAGATCAGGCCCAGGGCATAGAGCCAAAATTCTGGCAACGCGCTCGTAAACCAAGTTTTCAATCCGTTAATGACGCCAGCGCCGATGATGGGCCCGATGAGCGTACCACGACCACCCGTCGCCACCCAGATCACCATTTCGATGGAGTTTTCAGTGGACATTTCGCCCGGATTGATAATCCCGACCTGAGGGACATACAAAGCCCCAGCGACGCCACAGATCATGGCTGAAACTGTCCATACAAATAATTTGAATCCCAAGGGCTCATAGCCTAGAAAGCGCAATCTACTTTCGGCATCCCGGACAGCTGTCAACACTCGCCCGAGTTTTGAGGCGGTGATTGCGCGCCCCAAAATCAATGAGCCTGTCAAGGCAGTCAGCGACGCCCAGTAAAGAACCGCCCGTGTGTGCGGCGAGGTGACGTCAAACCCCAAAATACGTTTGAAGTCCGTGAAGCCATTATTGCCACCGAAGCCCGTTTCGTTGCGAAAGAACAGCAACATGGCTGCAAACGTCAGTGCCTGGGTGATGATCGAAAAATACACGCCTTTGATACGCGACCGAAACGCGAAGAAACCGAAAACAAAGGCCAGTAAGCCCGGCACGATCAGGATTAGCAGCAGGGCGTACCAAAAGTGTTCGGTGAAAGACCAGAACCAAGGGTAGGTCTTCCAGCTTAAGAAGGTCATGAAATCCGGCACAATATCTGGCGATGCTTTACCTGCACGCATGAGGTACATCCCCATGCCATAGCCACCCAGTGCGAAGAACAGACCGTGTCCTAAAGAGAGAATACCTGCATAGCCCCAGACAAGGTCAAGCGCCAAAGCGGCCATGGCATAGCAGATGAATTTTCCGATCAGACCAATGCTGTAGGCCGAAATGTGCAGAGCGTGCCCATCGGGAAAGCTTAGATTCAGGATAGGCAAGCTGGCGAACAGCGCGACAACCAGCACGAGGGCGGCCCATGCTTGACGACTGAAGAGACCGTCCATTGAACGAGGATGAAGAGCGAGAGAGGATGCGTTCATTCTGCGCTCCTGCCTTTGGGTGCAAACAAGCCTTGCGGACGCTTTTGCACAAACAGGACGATAAATAACAAGATAGCGATTTTTGCGATAACCGCGCCCCAGAAGGGTTCAATGAACTTGTTCAGCATACCCAAGCCCATCGCAGCGACGACCGTACCGGCGAGTTGACCCACCCCCCCCAAAACGACAACCATAAACGAGTCAACGATGAAACCCCTGCCAAGATCTGGGCCAACGTTACCGAGCTGCGACAAGGCCACGCCAGCCAAGCCCGCAATCCCCGCACCCAAGCCAAATGCCAGCATGTCGATTTTGCCGGTTGCAACACCCACGCAATCCGCCATCCGCCGGTTCTGTGTAATGGCGCGAACAAACAAACCTAGCCGCGTCCGATTCAGGACGAGCCAGACAATACCCACGACACTGAACGCAAACGCAATAATGACCATGCGGTTATAGGTCAGCACTAAACCACCGAGCACCGTGATGCCACCGGTCATCCAGCTAGGGTTGGCCACCTCAACGTTTTGAGCGCCAAAAAAGCTACGAACCGCCTGCATCAACATCAGGCTAATCCCCCAGGTTGCCAGCAAGGTTTCGAGGGGACGGCCATAAAGCCAACGAATCACCGTTCTTTCTAGGGCCATCCCAACGAAAGCGGTGGCGAAAAAGGCAACGGGTAGCGCTGCTAACAAATACAGATCGATCAAGCCAGGCAAATAGGTTTTGAAGAGCAGTTGAACGGTATAAGTCGCATAGGCGCCAATCATGAGCAGTTCGCCATGCGCCATGTTGATAATGCCCATCAGCCCGAAGGTGATTGCGAGCCCCAGGGCGGCTAAAAGCAACACACTGCCAAGGCTGATGCCGAAAAAAATGTTACCGACCCACGCGACAATAGTCTGGTGCCGATCGATTTGGTTGATGGCGGTTTGTGCCGCAAGACGAACGTCACTTTCTGGTTCGCTAAACTTGCCTTTTTCGTCTTTTTGTAACATCGCAGAAAGCACAGGTCTGAAACCAGCATCACCACTCTCGCCTAAGATAAATGCCGCCTGCCGGCGTGCCACGGGATCGCCGCCTTTGACGCTTGAGGAGGCCAGGGCAATAATCAGCGCTTGTTTGATCTCAGGATCTTGTTCTTTTTCTAGCGCCTTGGTGATGATGGGGATGCGCGACGCATCTGCCTCTTTCTGTAAGCGCGTCACGGCAGCTAACTTCACCGAACGCGTCGGTGAGTAAAGCTCTGCACTTGCTTGTGCGGCCTGCACAGCGCGGCGCAAGCGATTGTTAATCGTGATGGTGTCTGCGCCCGCAGGGGTATCGATTGTTTGACCCGTTGTTGGGTCGTAGGCCTTGCCCGACGTTTGGGCAATCAATATATTGCCGTCAGGGGTGACAAGGACTTTGTCGTTACTAAGTGCCTCTAAAATCGCTACCGCGCCCGGGCTGGTAAGTTGCCCGAGTGCGTTGATCGATTCGATTTTCTCGCTGTTGTTGTCGCTCGCTAATCCCGTCAATACGGCCCGATCGACCAGATCTAGCGCCATGACTGCTTGCATGGGCAAAATCAAAAGCACGGTCAGCAACGCCCGTTGCCAGAAGAAACAAATCGACTTCATTTTGTTGCGGTCTCATCTTTATTTTTTTTCACAGCGAAAAGAATAACTCGGAACGAACCCTTGCTGGGTCCGCCCCGAACGTTAAACCACAGCTTTACTCAGGCTTGCCACCGTTGACGAACGGGCTCCATGGTGCCGCTTGCACAGGCGCCTTGGTTTTCCAAACGATCTTGAACTGACCGTCTGCTTGCACTTCACCAATGTAAACAGGCTTATGCAAGTGGTGATTGGTTTCGTCCATTTTGATGGTGAAACCGTCAGGGGCAGTGAAGGTTTGACCACCCATCGCAGCGATTACTTTGTCAGTGTCAGTCGACTTCGCTTTTTCAACAGCCTGCTTCCACATGTGCATACCAACGTAGGTCGCTTCCATGGGGTCGTTAGTCACAGCCGTTGCGTAGTTAGGCAAGTTCTTGGCCTTTGCGTAGGCTTTGTACTGAGCAACAAATTTGTCATTGACAGGGTTCTTGAGCGACTGGAAGTAGTTCCAGGCAGCCATTTGACCCACCAGAGGCTTGGTGTCGATACCACGCAGTTCTTCTTCACCGACTGAGAAGGCGACGACAGGGACGTCAGTCGCTTTGATGCCTGCATTGCCCAGCTCTTTATAGAAAGGCACGTTTGAGTCGCCGTTGATGGTTGATACGACTGCGGTTTTGCCACCTTGTGAGAACGCTTTGATGTTGGCAACAATGGTTTGATAATCAGAGTGACCAAACGGTGTGTAAGTCTCCATGATGTCGGTTTCTTTCACGCCTTTGCTGAGCAAGAAAGCGCGCAAGATTTTGTTCGTCGTACGTGGGTAAACATAATCAGTACCCAACAGAACCCAACGTTTGGCGCTGCCGCCGTCTTCGCTCATCAGGTACTCAACGGCTGGGATCGCTTGTTGGTTAGGTGCCGCGCCAGTGTAGAACACGTTCTTTTCAAGCTCTTGACCTTCGTATTGCACGGGGTAGAACAACAGACTGTTCAACTCTTTGAACACGGGCAAGACCGATTTACGGGAGACCGATGTCCAGCAACCGAACACAACAGATACCTTATCCTGCGAAATCAAGCCGCGTGCTTTTTCGGCAAATAGCGGCCAATTCGATGCGGGGTCAACAATGACGGGCTCAAGCTTCTTGCCCATCACACCACCAGCCGCGTTGATTTCGTCGATGGTCATCAGCGCAACATCTTTCAACGCTGTTTCAGAAATTGCCATCGTGCCGGACAGAGAATGCAAAATACCAACTTTAATCGTACCTTCAGCGGCGAAAGATTGAGGCATCCAACCAGCCATGGCCAATACACTGGCTGCCGTAATTTGTTTAATAGCGAATCTGCGGTTCATCTTTAGAGCTCCTGGGACAAAACGTGCCGGCATGGCCGGTTGTGGTTGAACTTAAGGTACTCGGCACGTCTTGCACCGAGGTTGAATCACCTTAAGCAAAGGTTATGCCAGCTTTTGTCGTCCCTATGCGTCGATTGACGTATAGGCAGGTCATTTTTTTCATGCACCCATTCATTGGCCAATTGGCCAACGGTTGTTTGCACCAAAAAAAACACGATGCCCCATCATGGTGCTATCAACTAGACTGAACGCACCAGCCCAGGCGTCGATTGAGGTGCTGCGGCACCCATCCGAGTAAGCTGTGAGGCCGCAGCGGTGTTCACGTCAATATCCAGCGGCGAACTCGCCCTCTGCGCGGGCGGTTAGTTGGTAATTGGGTTGCCAGGGTTTGGCATGTTTGGCCGTCAGGGACACGAGTTCCCTCATGTAGGGCACACCTTCATGCTCAAGTTGCTCACGGGCTTTTTGCAGATCTGGAAAATGTTTGAGAGACTCCCACCAGATTGCTCGACCCGCGAGATAGCCATTGGCCCCTGCCGTGTAGGCAAATCGCAACACATTTGCAAATTGATCGGCTTTTGCGCCCGCGGAGAGCATCACCCAAGGTCGATGAGCGGCATCACATAGCGCCCCGATTTCATCAAAGTATTTTTGTATCTTCAGCGCTTCTGGGGCATCGAATGAAGGTAAGTTGGCAGCTGGTACGGGGGATTCAAGCTTGAACAGATCGACACCATATTCTGGCTTGCTGAACTCGCGCACGCTATCGATTACCCACTGGGGGTGTTTGTTCGGATCGTCCGTGTAGGCCGTTGTATGACCAGCTTCGGATGGAAAGGGGTAGACCAATAATTCGAAGATAAAAGGAATATCTGCGGCTTTGCAGGCAAGACCAACCTCTTTGACATAGCGTGCTTGATGAGCACGAACCTCGTCCCCGATATCAGGCCTCCACCATGCCAACACTTTGACGGCATCGCCCCCGATACGGCGAATTTTGTCGACCGTCCAGTTTTTGATCGAGTGAGATTGACGACCGGCCGGCGTCACCTCAAAGCGATGGTCTTCCAGCGTGAGTATTAAACCCTGATTGGCCGACAACACATCGATCGCGGCTGGATAAGCATAGTTGGGATCAACGAGCGTTGCCGAAGCATGGGGGGCTAACACTTCGGCCAACAACCGCTTGACGAGCACCATGTCATCGAAGGCCACGGCGCTTGGGTTAATTTTTCGACCAACGGCAATCGCTTGTTCGATAGGCGGACGCTGATCGATTGCCAGCATAGAAAAGTGCCCAGTCTTGCTGGCCAAGCGTCGCAAGCCCCAAAGCTTGCCGAGTGTCAAAGGGTTGTTCATTTTTTTCCTTCAGTCAATGATTCGAGAAAGTATGCTTACTGATTGAATGACTTGGCTCGCGATTGTCCAGCCGTGGTGGCAGTTGCAAGAAACTGCTCTAGCACTTGGTGTGTGGGCAGCCCTGCGGTGCCGCCGGGCTTCGTGCAGTTGATCGCGGCCACTGCCGTTGCGAGGTGCACAGCCAGGGCGTCGTTAAACCCTTGCGCCAAGGCCCATGCAAAGGCCCCGTGAAAGGCATCTCCTGCGCCGGTCGTGTCGACCACCGGCACCACAAAGCCAGCGTGTATGCCCGCCGGCTCTGAATCGCTCACCCAGCGGTATCCACGAGCACCGAGCGTCACCCCTGCATGACGAACTCCCGCTGCGCGTGCGATATTCAACGCTGCCCAGATACTGTGCTGGTTGGTGGTGTCGAGATCGAGCTTGTCGGCAACAAATTCTGCTAACGCTTTCTCAGCGAAGATGCAGTAATCGGTCAGTGAGATGAGTTCGGCGAGTCGAGATGAGCCCATTTCAGCGTCGAGCAGGGTTGGGATACCTGCGAGACGCGCTGCCTGAAACGCCAAGAGGGTAGCTTCTGGCCAACGTGGATCTGCCAAAACACATTTCACCTGGTCTGCGGCCAAGGTTGCCGTTGGCAGCCAACTCGGGTCTGTATCTAAACCAAGGCCTGGGTCATTGACGATCAAGCGTTCTCCAGATGACTCCACAATGACCACTGAACTAGATGATCGAGCGTTAGGCAGAGAACGCACGTGACGCACATCGACTTTTTCTTTGGCTAACTGGTCAATAACCTTATGACCCGCCACGTCGTCCCCCACACGTGCCCACAATGCGACAGGGCTACCTAGCCTGGCGATCGCAACAGACGCATTGCTGGCGATACCACCGCCGACCTCCAGCATGTCAAGCGCTCGCGCCTTACCGGGCACTGCGGGGATTTTTTGTACAACATAGATGCGGTCGAGCACCGCTTGCCCAACGCACACCACGTGACCGGGCCGGGTCGATGCCAACGCGTTCATCTATGTCCTCCGGGTAGGGCGCGAACGTGAGCCCTGGTCATCACGATTGCATCGCCAAAGCGCTGCCGTATTGATCGAACCAGTGAGCGTGCTGCATATGGAGATCTAGGTGCATGTTGTCGCCAATTCTTGGTTTGCACTGCGGGCTCACTCGACCGACCGCCCGACCGGTGCCTGTTTCAAAGTAAACATAGGTGTCAGAGCCGAGCGGTTCGACTAGACTCAACCTGACATTTAGCGTGGCGACACTTTGCTCGGTTGACTCGCCGACGTGTTCGGGACGCAGTCCCATGGTGAGCGTTTGTCCGAGCCGCTGGCGCAGCTGATCAGCATGTTCGGATGACACGATTAAGCGATCACCCTGAGACGTGCAGGCGACTAGATGGCCACTGTCCTCTGCTAGTGTCACTTTAAAGAGATTCATGGTCGGCGCACCGATAAAGGTCGCCACAAATAGGTTGGCGGGATGCTCGTATAGCATTTCCGGGGTACCCACTTGCTGGATCACGCCTTCGTTCAAGATGACAATTCGATCGGCCATCGTCATTGCTTCGACTTGATCATGGGTCACAAAGATCATGGTTGTCTGCAGCCGTTTGGCGAGATCTTTGATTTCGGCTCGAACATCAATTCTGAGTTTGGCGTCGAGATTCGATAGTGGTTCATCAAAGAGAAACACTTTCGGATTTCTCACCATCGCGCGACCCATAGCTACGCGCTGACGTTGCCCGCCCGAAAGGGCTTTGGGTTTGCGATCGAGCAGGGCTTCAATCCGAAGCATCTTGGCAGCATTCGTTACCCGTTCATTGATTTCTGATCGAGCCGTTTTGCGCTCTTCTAGCGCAAACGCCATATTCTGGCGAACCGTCATGTGCGGGTACAACGCATAGTCTTGAAACACCATGGCAATATCGCGTTGCGCCGGTGATTGATCGTTGACACGCTGCTCGTTTATCAGCAAGTCGCCGTGGGTAATGGTTTCGAGTCCCGCAATCATCCGCAAAAGGGTTGACTTGCCGCAACCCGAAGGTCCGATGAACATGATGAATTCGCGATCATCGATCGCTAGGTCAATCCCACGTAGCACTTCGACGTTGCCGTAGGATTTCTTGATATTTTTAAGCGTAACGGACGCCATGGGCGAGGTTTCCTTTGAATAGTTAGGCTAGATTCGGGGCAAGCAGCGGTTTGATGAGTTCACCTTTGGCGAATCTCTCAAACGTTGCCGCAAAGTCCGCTAAACCCACTTCGGCGTCCACCAATAGCTCGTAGTCCTGTTGATACTTGCGCAGCAATTCGATGTTGGCTGATAAATCCCCTTGAGGAAAATAAAAAGACCGCACCATGAAAAAGTCTTTGCGACGAATTGGTTTCGTTTCCTCGATCGACCAGGGGCTATCGTTTTCGCCGAGTAACAGCACCACGCCTTTTGGCAAAACATTGGTGATAGCTCTGTTGCGTGCGGCGTGCGCGCCACTCGACTCGATAATGAAGGGGAACCGCTTGCTTTCATCATCGAGAGCAAGTGTGGTGGCACCGAGCCGCTGCGCCATGTGCAGTCGTTCAGAGCGGGGATCCGACACATGGACGTTTCGGTAGCCGTGGGCTTTGAGAAAGATCAGGGCGCCTAAGCCGATCGGGCCGGCACCTAGGATGAGCACGGACGCTGCTTTTTCAGGCGGCACTAGCGGTTGCACCAGACGCACGCCGTGCCCAGACGTGCCTATTGTGTCAAGCAGCAAGGGTGCTAGCCGATCAGGGATATCATCGGGGACTGGCATCAGGCAGTTTTCCGGCACACAGACGTATTGTGCGTAGCCGCCATCCCTGTTCCAGCCAATCAGGTTCGATTGCGTCAGGCACAGTTGTGTGTCACCCGCGACACAGGCTTGGCAGTGCCCGCAATGCGTGGGCATGTAAACTAGGCAGCGTCGTTCATCGAGCACATGACCTGGCGCTTTAACACAGCCAAAAATTTCATGCCCAGGGACATAGGCAGAGCCTTTTGTCCACAGCTTCGTGTCCGATCCGCACAACGCTGTACGCAGAACCAGCAGGAGTACGTCGCCCGCCTGCGGTTGCGGTATCAGCCCATCGCGCACTTCGGTTCTGCGCTCGCCCAGAAATGTGGCGTGTTGCATGCGATTGACAGATGAAGCTTGCATGAATTTATCCTTTGACCGCGCCAACAGCAAGTCCGCTGACCAGTCGTTTTTGAACAAGAAAGGCAAGCACGAGAGGCGGTAGGGCGATCAACGTCGCCGCGGCCATCAGTGCGCCCCAGTAGGTTGAACCTTCGCCGACAAAGTTAAAGGCGGCTGCAATCAAGGTCTTGGTTTTGCTGTTTGAAAGTACCAGCGAGAAAAGGAAGTAGTTCCATGAAAAAACAAAACCCATGATAGTGGCGACAACGACACCTGGCATAACAACGGGTAGAGCAATCCGCCACAGAATGCGCCATATAGGGCAGCCATCGACTTGTGCTGATTCAAACAACGAGCGGGGGATGGCATCAAAATAAGATAGCAAAACCCAAATGATGATGGGAATCGTGATGACGGCATGCGTCACGATCAGCACCCAATAAGCACCGATTGCCCCAAAGGCAGAGAACATGACATACCACGGCATCAAGAACAAAGCACCTGGCGCCATTCTTGCCAATAGGGTGACGGTTGCGGGCCAGGTGACTCGGCTCCATGAAACTGCGAACGCGGTTGGGATGCCCAAAACAAGGCCAAAGACGGTAGAACCGACCGCTACGATCAGGCTATTGATGCCGTAACTGAAAAACGGGGTGGTCCTGAATAATTGGCGATAGCTCTCGAGCGATGGCTCGAAGATAAATTTGGGGGGGAAGCTCGTCACTTCGCTGGGTAATTTGAAACTCGACAGTACCATCCAGAAAATCGGGAACAGAATGGCGATGGATACCACGGCAATTTGCAACGTAATCGCATGTTGTACGAAGCGATCTGACAGTGGCTTTTTCATGTTGACCATCACCACTGAACCGCCTGACGCAGACGCAAAAATACATAGGTAACACCCAACACCACGGTTGAGAGAGTGATCATGAGTGCACTCGAGTAGCCAAAATCAAAGAATTCAAAGGCAGTACGAAAGGCCAGAATGTTGAGCGTTTCAGAGGTGTTGCCCGGGCCACCCTGTGTCGTGACATAAATGATGTCGAAGAACCTGAGCAAGTCGACTGATCGCAAGATCCCGGCGGTCACGATAGTCGGCCAAAGCAAAGGGAGAGTGATTCGACGAAAGGTAGCGAAACGAGAAACACCGTCGATCTGAGCCGCCTCAAAGACCGATGGTGGCAGACTTTGAAGGCCTCCCAAAACAATTAATGCAACGTAGGGCGTCCACTGCCAAGTATCGATCAGCGCTATCGTCGGGATGACCCAGGCGGGGGAGGCGAGCCACAAGCCAGGCGCTATCCCTAGCTTAGAAAGCAACCAGTTGGCCATCCCAAGCGAAGGGTCAAGTAAGACCATCCACATTAAACCAACGACCACGGGGGGAAGGACGAAGGGCGACACGAGCACGCTGCGCAATAAGCCGCGCATTCTTTTTGAAGTGTGCAAAAGGACACCCAAATAAGTACCCGCCACCAGTTGCATCAGCAAGGCGAGCAGGTAGAGCAGCAGCGTAATTTTCATTCCGTGCCAAAAATTGGCATCCTGCACCAAATGCAGGTAGTTGGCTGCGCCGATGAACTTAGGTGATTCACCGATTGAATAACGTTGCAACGACATCCAGAGGGTGTAAGCCAGCGGGAAGGCAATCAGCAGCACGGTGAACAGCACCGCTGGCGCCATCATGAGGCGCAGCGGTGCTCGGACAGATAATGGCAAGTGCTTCATTCTTTGGCGAGCAGTTCACCCAAGCTCTTATTGGCATCAGCGCAGGCCACGTCAACCGTCTTCTGATCCAATAAAACTTCGTTGATGGCTTGGCCAATGATGTCGCGTGAGGCAACGTTTTGCACAATAGGCACACCCACCTCAGAGATCCCTTCCCGGGCGGCCCGGTTGACAACGCTGATCCATTCTCGACGGACAGGATCTGCGTTAAGCCACTTGATGAAATCGGGGTCTTCGGCAGCTGTCAGCCGAGGGGGGGCGACTCCATCCAACGCAAGGCGTCGTTGCATCCGAGCCGAGGTGGCCCACTGAACAAAAAGCCAGGCGGCCTCTTTATTCTTAGAGAAATTTGACACCGATACCCCCCAGCCGATCACTGTTGGATGCAAGCCTGCAGGGCCCGCAGGCAGCAAGGCAATGCCAGTGTCGAGATTGCGGCCGTCGACGGCCATGACGGTGGCGAATTCGTTCGATGACTCGAAGGCCATGGCAGCTTTACCCTCTTTGTACAACGAGCTGATCTGATAGAAGTTGTAGGTAGAGACACCGGGCGGGCCGTAATTTTTGATCGCGCTGACGTACTGTCCCATGGCTGTTTTCATGGGGTTACTGCACATGTCAGGTTTGTTTTCCGAGAGGTACTTGGCCCCATTGTTATTCACAAAAACTGAGAACGTGTAGGGAAGTGCGCCCTTCAAGCCACGAGACACAAAGGGTGTCACCGAGTTGTCGCAGGT
This sequence comes from Jezberella sp., assembly GCF_964834465.1. Classification (NCBI taxonomy): domain Bacteria; kingdom Pseudomonadati; phylum Pseudomonadota; class Betaproteobacteria; order Burkholderiales; family Alcaligenaceae; genus Jezberella; species Jezberella sp. Next base: position 234,791 of record NZ_CBAZRM010000002.1, on the reverse strand, counting down.
CTTTAGTTTGAGCAATGTCGCCTCTAAGCCAGACAAGGTGTCCGGCATGGTGACGTTACATTTTTGAAACAAGTCTTTACGGTAATAAACGACAGGCGCTTCAATATTGACGGGGATGCCAGTGACTGTGTTGCCATGTGTTTCTGCTGCAAGCAATCCAAGTGCAAAGTCTGCATAGCCATAATCCGGCGCTGCTTTGTCGATATATGGTTTGAGATCGGCGTACCAACCTGCTTTATTGAACTGAAGGCCTTCGCGCGACGGCAAAGACATAAACAGATCTACCTCGTCACTTTTGGCGTTCATGACGGTGACGAGACGTTGGCGCATTTGTTGTTCTTGATAGGTATCGACTTTCACGGTGATCCCAGTCAAGGTTTCAAACTCTGCTTTGTATTTCAGGACAGCATTCGCCCATGGGTGATTGGACGACAGAAAGGTGATGCTTTTGCCCGCCTGCGACTGCCAGTTGTAGGTACTGGGCACGGCGGATGATTGAGCCCAGGTCGCCAGAGTGACGATCGTTAGCAGGGCAGACATAGCCGCCTTGACGATAAGTTTCATGTTGTCCCTTTATATTTATGTAACCGGTTACTTATTTTAAGCTTATCCACGAAAAGTCTGCAACTAGTGAAATCCCTCAAAAAAAAGAGTAAAGATCAGACACCGAATTTGTCGCTTCGCGTTATTCTTGACTTTTCTTGTAATCGTTTACTTTATCTTTCATGTCATCGACGGTCGGCATTCGCGAGGTGGCCATCTTGGCTGGGGTTTCCACCGCAACGGTTTCGCGCAGCTTAAATGCGCCTGATAGTGTGCGCAAAGCGCTTCGCGACCGCGTGGTTGCCGCAGTGCAAGCATCGGGTTATGTGCCGAATGCGGGCGCACGGGCACTGAGTACCAACCGGTCGCTCACCATCGGGGCGGTGATCCCTACCGTGGATAACGCGATGTTTGCGGCGGGGCTAGAGGAGGCTGAACAGACGCTCGCTGGTCAAGGTTTTCACTTGCTTATTGCAACGACCCGTTATGACCCGGTAGCCGAACTTGAGGTGGTGCGAACGATGCTTGCCCGCGGCGTTGATGGGTTTCTGTTTATGGGTGATAACCATCTGCCAGAATCGATGGCATTATTGCGTGCTCAACGAAGGCCGTGGATCAATCTCGGGGTCTGGCGACCAGACTGGAATATGAAGCAGCATGCACCGAGCGTGGGGTTTGATAACATCGACGCCAGTCGGCAGATTGCCCGGTTTCTGTTGGATCTTGGGCATACTCGCATCGCCATGCTTGCGGGGGTAAGCCGTGACAATGACCGTGCTGCGGGTCGCATCGAAGGCATGCGCCAAGCGTTGATGGAGGCGGGCCTGTCTTTGCGCGTCAGCGAGCATCCCTACTCAGTTGAGGAAGGACGAATGGGTTTGCGTGCGCTGTTGGCTGCGGGCGACGACAGGCCGACCGCAGTCGCTTGTGGCAATGATGTGCTCGCTTTTGGCGCCTTGGCAGAGGCAAAGGCGCAGCGAATAGAGGTGCCAAAAACACTTTCTATTGTCGGGTTTGATGATTTGGAAATGGCTCGGCATCAAGACCCACCATTGACCACGTTGCGAATCGATACGCGAAAAATGTGGCGTCTTGGTGCGTTGGGCTTGCTGTCCGCGCTTAATGGCCATACTGAACCAAAGCAGCAGCGTGTTGAAGCGGCGTTGATTGTGCGCGGTTCAACCGCGCGCGCGACCCCAGATTAAAGCCTTTTTGCTAATTGATACTAACAATGACACCGTTCAAGGGAGACCTTATGCTTTATATAGTCAGCAACGCCTCACGTCCGCAAGGGGGCTTCTGATGTCCCGTATTGTGATCACCGAATTCATGGATGAACGCTCGGTCGCACAACTGAGCGCCAAGCATGACGTGTTGTATTCGCCTGCATTGGTCGATGAGCCCGACAAGCTGCTGTCAGAGGCACGCAAGGCCGACGCAATCATTGTTCGCAACCGAACCCAGGTTCGTGGTGCATTGCTAGACGCCTTGATTCGCTGCAAAGTGGTTGGCCGGCTAGGGGTGGGGCTCGACAATATTGATGTGCCTGCCTGCGAGGCTAGGGCCATCAAAGTCATCCCTGCAACGGGGGCCAATGCACTGAGCGTTGCAGAATATGTGATCGGTACCGCCATGTTGTTATTGCGGCAGGCTTACCAGTCGACACGAGCAGTCGCCTCGGGTCAGTGGCCGCGCAATCAATTGTCCAACGGGCGCGAGATAGGTGGCAAGACCTTGGGGCTGATTGGTTTTGGCTCAATTGGTCAGTTAACGGCCCGCTTGGCCCAATCACTGGGGATGTCAGTGATCGCCTTTGATGCAATGATGGATTCAAATCATCCCGCCTACCTTTCAACCGGGGTCAATTGCGTGAGCCTTGATGAGCTTGTCCGACAGGCAGATGTCGTGAGCCTGCATGTGCCGTTGGTGGACACAACTCGGGGGTTATTTAACGCGCAGATGATTGCCGCGATGAAGCCAACAGCGGTGTTGATCAACACGGCCCGTGGAGAAATCATTGACGAAGTTGCGCTCGGACAAGCGCTGAAAGCAGGCAAACTAGGCGGGGCAGCACTTGACGTGTTTGGCGTTGAGCCACTGCCAAGCGCACCACACTTTGAAGATTGCCCTAACCTCATCCTGACCCCGCATGTGGCGGGTGTTACCGCCGAATCAAACGAGCGGGTCAGCTTTATGATTGCAGAAAAAGTCTTGGAGGCACTGTTATGAAGGTTTCTCTCAAGGATCTACAAACCTTGGTGGCAGAGCAGCTGCGCCGTGCGGGTGCTAATGCTGCGATGGCAGATGCAGCGGCTAGCGCTTTGGTGCTCGCTGAGTCGCAAGGGCTCGGATCACACGGGCTATCGCGCGTTGCCCAATATGCGACACATTTGCGCAATGGACGTGTTAATGGCCAGGCAAGGCCAGAGGTCTCTCGTCGCAAAGGGGGGGCCCTATTGATCGATGCCCAGGCGGGATTAGCTTTTGCCGCTTGTGAGTTGGCCGTGCATGAAGCGATTGGCGTTGCGCGTGAACAGGGCGTTGCTTTTGCAGGGGTGGCGCGTAGCCATCATTGTGGTGTCGTGGTTGATCACTTGCGAGCAGTCGCCGAAGCTGGGATGGTGGGTTTAGGTTTCGCCAATTCGCCAGCCGCTATGCCGGCCGCCGGGGGGCGCCATGCCATCTTTGGCACTAACCCTATTGCGGCGGTGTTTCCGCGTCGTGGTAAAGACCCGTTAATGATTGATTTGAGTTTGAGTGAAGTCGCTCGTGGCAAATTAATGGTCGCGGCTAAAGAAGGTAAGCCGATCCCCCAAGGTTGGGCGCTTGACTCGCAAGGTCAACCGACCACAGACGCTTTGGCAGGACTCGCAGGCTCGATGTTGCCTTTGGGGGCTGCTACATCTCCCAAGGGTGCGATGTTGGCTTTGATTGTTGAATTAATCGTCACCACGTTGATTGGCGGTCAATTCGGCTTCGAGGCATCCAGCTTTTTTGTCGATGAGGGCAATCAACCGGGGATAGGACAGGCCTTCATCGTGATCGACCCGAGTGCGCTGGCAGGCAATGATCAATATCTCGACCGAATCGAGATACTGGTCACCGAGATGCTGACAGACGATGGCGTCAGACTGCCTGGCGCGCGCCGTGAAGCGTTAAGGCGGCAAGCACAATCACAGGGAATCGAAGTCTCCGATACCTTACTGCAAGCATGGCAAAGTTGACTTACCATCTCGGCTGAGCGGTTGAGCATGCGTAGTGTAAACAGATAGTTGAGTGTGACGAGACGATGATGAGCACAGAGTTAGTCGATGATCTTGCAGCAGACACCATGGGCAATAGAGTCGCGGGCATCCGCGACCGCATCCGGCAGGCGTGCGCGCGCGTGGGTAGAGACCCCGCTGAAGTCAGCTTATTGCCTGTCAGCAAAACATTTGACGAACACGCGATCAGAGAAGCCGTTGCTTTGGGCTTTAAGCGCTTTGGCGAAAACCGCACGCAAGAGATTGCTCAAAAATCCCCGCTACTGACTGATTGCGGCATCCAATGGGTGGTCATCGGGCAACTGCAAACCAACAAAGCCAAAGAGGTGGCGAAGTTTGCCAGCGAGTTGCAATCGCTTGATCGGATTGAACTCGCCCAAGCGCTCGAGCGACGGTTGCAACTTGAGGGACGGTCTATCGATGTGCTGGTTCAAGTGAAGACGTCGCCCGAGGCAACAAAATCAGGGCTTGAGTCTCATGAGCTTCACGAATTTCTGAAGCAAGTTAGTCAGTTTCAAACCCTTAAAGTGCAAGGTCTCATGACGATGGCAGAGCTGAGCACAGATTCAAACGCGGTCAGAGCTTGCTTTGCTAAGCTCAGGATACTACGCGATCAGGCGTTGCAATCGGTGCCAGCTGGCGTCAGTCTCTCTAGGTTGTCGATGGGGATGAGTGGCGACTTCCAGTTGGCGATCGAAGAGGGTTCAACCGAAGTGAGAATCGGCTCAGCCATCTTCGGTTCACGCGCCTAGTGCATCATCCCTGACATGTGATCGTGAGTGCCGTGCATTTGATGATCCACGGCGCCATTAGGGTTGTATGTGGGTGGCTTGACCTCAAAACTGACTTGTACCTCACCCGCGTGCTCAAATTTCAATGTTGCCGACACGACCGCGTCTGGCTTAAAACCGTTGGCCAGTTGCAAGAACATGATGTGATATCCGCCAGGGGCAAAGGTCACCGACCCGTTTGCCGGGACGATGACGCCTGCGACTTCGCGCATCTTAGCGTTGCCCCCTTCCATAATGACTTCATGCAGTTCGGATTTTGACGCTGCGTTGGACGACACACTGATTAACTTGTCCTGCGTGCCGGATGTGTTGGCGAGCGTCAAATAACCTACCCCATTCGATTGACCAGGAACGGTCGCCCGAACCCACGCTTGTGACACCGTGATGACAGAGGCGGTCGAGGCATCTGCTGCGACCGCTGTTTGGCCAAGGCCGCAGAGCAAAAATAAGCTAAGTACAGCGGTTGAAACACGCATGGGCTTTCTCCAAAAGCGAAATTATAACGTAGCAGATCGGGGATACCCTAGGTATCAGAGCTGGGAGCGGTTTATTAGGGTGATGCACACTGGCGAGCAGCTCGATGACGTAGTACAACAAAGCCTCATGATGAGAACCCTATAGGCGACAAGTTTTGATCTCGAGCGTTTCAAAAACCGTGACAACGTCCCACACTTTCGCTGGGTTGTTGCTAGAGCACGTACGTGATCGAGCGCATCGACCCGCGCTACGAGAAAAAACGCTCGGCATCTGGCGCACGTTTACCTGGGCAGAGGTGTACGAAAACGTGCAAAAGCTTGCCCATGGCTTGATCTGTCTCGGGGTCGCAAAGGGCGATCATGTGGGGGTCATTGGTGAGAATCGCCCTGAACTTTATATGGGGATGATGGCCGCCCAAGCGCTTGGGGCCATTCCAGTCCCACTGTATCAAGATGCGGTGGCACAAGAGATGGTGTACGTGCTGCAGGATGCGGCCATTGCGGTTGTGCTGGTTGAGGACCAAGAACAGGTCGACAAGATTTTAGACATCCGCGACCAATGCCCGGCGCTCAAACACGTGGTCTACGAAGACCCACGTGGCTTGCGGCACTATGTCGACGCGGGCTTGCAGTCGATGACCCAGTTACAAGAGCTAGGCGCCAAACACCAAGATACCCATCGTGAGCTCTTTACGCAGCGACTGGCAGCGAATGACCCGGATGATACGGCTGCGATGTTTTATACCTCAGGGACAACAGGCAAGCCCAAAGGCGTGGTGCTGACCAATTTTGCCCTCATTGACCGTGCGCGAGCCGTCGAGGTGATGGAGGCGCTCACCGATCGCGAAGATGTGCTTGCTTACCTGCCGCCAGCATGGATCGGTCAGAACATGTTCTCTTACACGCAATTGTTAGTGACCGGTTTTACCGTGAATCACCCAGAGTCGCCAGACACGGTCATGATTGATATGCGGGATATCGGGCCCACGTATTATTTTGCACCCCCTCGTGTCTTGGAGGGTTTGCTTACCCAAGTCATTATCCGAATGGAAGACGCGGGGAATGTGAAGAAGAAACTTTATACCTGGGCGATGGACGTGGCCAAACGCTACGGTGACAAAATACTGGACGGTGAATCCGTTGGGTGGGTGAATCGTCTGCTTTACCAGATAGGGGATTTAACCATCTACGGGCCACTGAGAAATTCGTTGGGGATGAGCCGCGTCCGGATCGCCTACACCGCGGGCGAAGCGATCGGCCCAGATCTATTTGTGTTTTATCGGTCGATCGGTATCAACCTAAAGCAGTTGTATGGGTCGACCGAGACGTCAGTATTTGTTTGCGTCCAACCCGATGGGCAGGTGAAAGCCGATACGGTTGGCCCACCCATTCAAGGGGTTGAGATTCTCGTCGCTGAAAACGGCGAGATCATGCTCAAAAGCCCTGGGCTCTTCAAAGCGTATTACCGCAATGAAGCGGCAACGCAAGAAGCTTTTACGCTTGACGGTTGGTTTCGCACGGGGGATGCCGGCTATCTGGATGACATAGGGCATCTGAAGATCATCGATCGAGCGAAAGATGTCGGCAAGTTGGCTAACGGTGCATTGTTTGCGCCAAAGTATATTGAAAACAAGCTGAAATTTTTCCCCTACATCAAAGAGGCTGTCGCTTTCGGTGCCGACCGAGATGAAGTGTGCGCCTTTATTAACATTGACCTAGACGCCGTTGGCAATTGGGCTGAGCGCAGAGGTCTGGCATATGCGGGCTACGCGGATTTAGCGCAACGTGAGGAGGTTTATCAATTGATCCTAGCGTGCGTCGAACAAATCAACCGCGATTTAGCCAACGATAAGAAACTCGCCGGTTCGCAAGTCAGTCGATTCCTTATTTTGCACAAAGAGCTCGACCCCGATGATGACGAGCTAACCCGCACGCGCAAAGTTCGAAGATCGTTCATCGCTGAAAAATACGCCACGCTTGTTGATGCCCTATTTAAGGGCTTGTCTCACCAATATATTGAAACCGAGGTCAAATTCGAGGACGGACGTAAAGGCATGATTGCCGCAGACCTCAAGATCAAAGCGTGTGCGCGTGTGCGCAATGCGCTGGGGCAGGCGGCATGATGATAGCGAACGATCAGCGGGGGCCTGGGGTGGTTCGACAAATCGGTGACGTCATCCTTGAGCTGCAGCATATTTCCTTGTCGTTCGGTGGCGTCAAGGCCTTAACGGATATTTCTTTCGATGTTCGCGAGCACGAAATCCGCGCAATCATCGGCCCCAATGGTGCCGGTAAAAGCTCGATGCTCAATGTCATCAATGGCGTCTATAGCCCGCAACAAGGACAAGTTAGCTTAGATGGCACCGTGTTCGCAAAGATGAATCCTCGTCGAGCAGCCGAAATGGGCGTTGCAAGAACCTTCCAGAATCTTGCCCTGTTTAAGGGAATGAGTGTGCTCGATAACATCATGACTGGCCGAAATCTCAGGATGAAATCAGGTATTTTTGCCCAAGCGCTCAGACTGGGCCCCGCAGAGCGCGAAGAAATTGCGCATCGTGAGTATGTTGAAAACCTCATTGATTTTCTAGAAATTCAAGCCTACCGCAAGACACCTGTCGGGCGCCTGTCCTACGGGTTACAAAAGCGTGTGGATTTGGGCCGAGCGCTGGCCATGCAACCCCGTCTGTTGTTGTTGGACGAGCCGATGGCAGGCATGAACATCGAAGAGAAGCAAGACATGAGTCGCTTCATTCTGGATGTGAACGACGAGTTTGGCATGACCATTGTCCTGATTGAACATGACATGGGGGTGGTGATGGATATCTCGGATCGGGTGGTTGTCCTTGATTATGGCAAGAAAATAGGTGATGGCACTCCGGATGAAGTGCGTCAAAGCGAAGACGTCATTCGAGCCTATCTTGGCGTTGCACATTAAGGTCGGGCCGATATGTCTTTTTTTCTTGAAACGCTATTTGGTGGTTTGATGAGCGGGATGCTTTACTCGTTGATCGGGTTGGGTTTCGTGCTCATTTTCAAAGCATCAGGGGTCTTTAATTTCGCGCAAGGTGCGATGGTGCTTGTCGCTGCCTTATCGATGGCGCGCTTTTCGGTTTGGTTGCCGCAGTGGTTTGGGTTTGACAACCTCATCTGGGCGAATATCTTCGCTTTCGTGCTCAGCGCAGGGGTCATGTGGCTGATGGCCGTTGGCATCGAACGGCTCGTGTTGCGTCATCTCGTTAACCAAGAGGCCACCACGCTGCTGATGGCGACCTTGGGCATCGCCTATTTTCTGGAAGGGGCCGGCCAGATCGCATTCGGCTCATCGGTCTACAGCATCAACGTTGGTATGCCTAAAGACCCTGCATTTATTCTTGAGTCGGTGTTTCAAGGGGGATTGCTGATCAACCTTGAAGACCTCACCGCGGCCTTGATTTCTGCCTTGCTCGTGGCAGGCCTGGCTTTGTTTTTTCAAGTGACTGCCACTGGCAGAGCCTTGAGAGCGGTCGCCGACGACCATCAAGCAGCACAGTCGATTGGCATCCCTTTAAACAAGATATGGGTCATTGTCTGGACAGTAGCGGGTCTTGTCGCGCTTGTCGCTGGCATCATCTGGGGGTCTAAGTTTGGCGTGCAGTTCACGCTCGCGACAGCCACGCTCAGAGCACTGCCCGTCGTCATTCTAGGCGGTTTGACGTCTGTGCCAGGGGCCATTATCGGGGGGTTGTTGATCGGTGTCGGAGAAAAGCTGTCAGAGGTTTACATAGGCCCCATGGTAGGTGGCGGGATCGAGATTTGGTTTGCCTACGTCTTGGCGTTGGTTTTTTTGTTGTTCAGGCCGCAGGGATTATTCGGCGAAAAAATCATCGATCGAGTCTAAGGATCAAGGATAAGCGTACATGTTCTATCGCGAAAATGGTCAGTTCAAAACGACCTATCGGTCTGATCAGCAAATCTTCCCCATTCGTCAAGACCGGGTGTTGATGTTCGGCCTTTTGTTGATCGCATTTTTAGTCGTGCCTGTCTTTGCGTCAGATTACTTCTTGAAAGCGATCCTCATCCCCTTCTTGATCTTGGCGCTCGCGGCAATCGGGCTCAATATTCTGGTTGGCTACTGCGGGCAAATATCGCTAGGCAGTGGGGCATTTATGGCTGTGGGCGCTTACGCCGCCTGGAATATTTCGGTGCGACTGCCTGCCGTGCCGCTGGTTTTGCAGATTTTGATTGGTGGGTGCTTCGCAACCGTCATTGGGGTGATTTTTGGTGTTCCGAGCTTGAGAATTCGTGGTTTATATCTAGCCGTGGCTACCTTGGCGGCGCAGTTTTTTGTTGACTGGGCCTTCTTGAGAATTCCGTTTTTTACCAATTATTCATCCTCTGGCAGCGTATCGGTACAGGCATTGTCGACGTTTGGTGTGTCGTTGCAGAGTGCGCCGTCTAAATACCTGTTCGTTCTATCGTTCGTGGTCCTCTTTGCGTTCGTCGCCAAGAATTTGGTTCGTGGTGCGATCGGTCGCGAGTGGATGGCGATTCGAGATATGGATGTGGCGGCAACGGTGATCGGTATTCGACCGATGCACGCAAAGCTCACTGCCTTTGCCGTCAGCTCTTTTATTGTGGGGGTCGCAGGGGCACTCTGGGGGTTTTTGCACCTTGGGGCATGGGAGCCTCTTGCGTTTGATTTGAATCGATCCTTTCAATTACTGTTCATGGTCATCATCGGTGGTCTAGGCTCAATACTAGGAAGCTTTTATGGCGCCGCTTTCATTGTGCTGGTACCCGTCTTTTTGAACCGCATTCCCACTTGGTTTGGGCTTTCCATCCCCGTCGATATTGCGACGCATATTGAACAAATGATTTTTGGGGCATTGATCGTATTCTTTTTAATTGCTGAGCCACATGGCTTAGCGAGGCTGTGGAGTATCGGAAAAGAGAAACTTCGTATTTGGCCTTTTCCACATTGATTATTTAATTTATCCGGCGAAGATCGGTTCCATTCAACACGATGTTTTCGAGCATCAAACGGAGATAGAAATGACAGTCAACAACATAAAATCGTTAGTTGCAGGGTTGGTGGTTGCGGGCGGCCTAGTCGCGCTCTCGGCCCCCGCCTTGGCAGACGAGCAGTTCGTGCCATTATTGACCTATCGCACAGGGTCGTTTGCGCCTCTCGGGATTCCGTGGGCGGACGGCAAAATGGATTATCTTAAACTCGTCAACGCGCGCGGCGGCATCAATGGCGTGAAGCTTGTTTTCGAAGAGTGTGAAACTGCCTATGCGACAGACCGCGGGGTAGAGTGCTATGAACGCCTCAAGGGGCACGCACCGACTGGCGCGTCTGCTTACGATCCTCAATCGACGGGGATCACGTTTGCCGTCAGTGACAAGGCACCAGGGGATAAAGAACCCATCCTGACGGTAGGCTATGGTTTGTCGCAATCCACGGACGGTTCGGTATTTCCCTGGAATTTCCCGCTGCTTGGCACCTATTGGACTGCGGCCGACATCATGATTCAGGATATCGCTAAAAAGGAAGGTGGCCTGGATAAACTGAAAGGCAAGAAAATCGCGCTCGTCTACCACGACTCGCCTTATGGCAAAGAGCCAATCCCCCTGCTGCAGAAGCGCGCACAACTGCTTGGTTTCGAGTTTTTACCCTACCCTGTCACGGCACCAGGTGTTGAGCAGAAGTCGACCTGGTTGCAGATTCGCCAGACCAAGCCCGACTACTTGTTGCTCTGGAGCGCTGGCATCATGACGCCAACGGCATTGCGTGAAGCTCAGGGTGTTGGTTATCCGCGCGAAAAAATGTATGGCATCTGGTGGGCCGGTTCAGAAGGCGACGTAAAAGATTTAGGTGCGGTGGCGAAAGGCTACAACGTGATTACCATTGCCAATAGTGTTGCCAAGGGCAAGGTGCATGATGAGCTCAAAGCAAAAGTCTATGACAAAGGCGAGGGCACTGATACTGCAGGCAATACGGTCGGTACGCTGGCGCATACTCGTGGCATGATGATCTCGATGCTGACGGTCGAAGCCATTCGTACCGCACAAGAAAAGTTCGGTAAAGGCAAATCGGTAACGCCTGAACAAGTACGTTGGGGACTTGAGCATCTTGACCTGACGCAGGCTCGTTTGGATGAAATCGGTTTTACCGACATCATGCGGCCGGTTAAGACGTCGTGTTCGAACCACACCGGTGATGATTGGGCGCGGATCGTTCAGTGGGACGGTGCCAAGTTTCAACTCGTATCGGATTGGTACCGGTCTGATAAAAACGTGATTGAGCCGTTAATCAAGGAAGCCGCGGCCAAATATGCCAAAGACAAAAATGTCACGCCAGTGACCTGCGAGAACTAAGGCGAGCCATGGCAGACGAGATGACCACGGCAACCACTGCTGCGTTGCTGTCTGTTCCGACCCAACCTGGCGCGGTGATGGGTGAACCTTCGACGTCGGTGCTGTTGGATATCAATGGGATCGAAGTGATTTATAACCACGTCATCCTGGTGCTCAAAGGGGTGTCACTCGTTGTGCCTGAGGGCAAGGTCGTTGCTTTGCTCGGTGCCAATGGCGCCGGCAAGACGACGACCTTGCGCGCCATTTCAAACTTGCTGAGTGCCGAACGAGGCCATGTGACCAAGGGCGATATCACCTACCGAGGCGAGCGGATCGAAAGTCTCTCTCCGGCTGAGCTGGTCAAGCGCGGCGTTGTGCAGGTGATGGAGGGTCGGCACTGCTTTGCGCACCTCACGATTGAAGATAATTTGTTAACGGGTGCTTATACGCGCAAGTTATCTCGAGTTGATTTGGCCCGCGCGCTTGAGCGAGTCTATGAATACTTCCCCAGACTGAAGCAGCGGCGCTCTAGCCAAGCTGGCTACACGTCGGGGGGAGAGCAACAGATGTGTGCGATTGGACGCGCCTTGATGTCGCAACCCAAGATGATCCTGCTGGATGAGCCATCAATGGGTTTGGCGCCGCAAATTGTTGAAGAAATTTTTGAAATCGTGAAAGATTTGAATCAACGAGAGGGGGTGAGTTTTTTACTCGCTGAACAAAACACCAACGTTGCGCTTCGTTATGCTGATTATGGATATATTCTTGAAAATGGTCGTGTCATGATGGACGGGACCGCTGAGAGCCTTGCCGCCAACGAAGACGTGAAAGAGTTTTACCTCGGCATTGCTAGCGGTGCGCGAAAGAGCTTCAAAGACACGAAGTTTTATCGTCGTCGCAAACGATGGCTGGCATAACACTGACCAGCGCTCGTGTCTCTTTTTGACTGAAGTCAGTGCAAGCAACGTGAGATTTAAGATGACTGCTTTTTATGACGTCGCCGAAACGCGGCATATCGCAGAGCGAGAGCAGGCACTGTTGCTCGCCTTACCCCATGCTTTAAGGCATGCCGTGGCCAACGCGCCTGCAATCGCACGTCAACTCGAGGGCGTCGATCCTCTTGATATCCATACACGGGATGCGTTAGGCAGATTGCCTGTCGTTCGAAAATCTGATTTGTTGATCCTACAAAGCGAAGCCCGCTCTGCTCAGACCGACGTGACGGCCGCAGCGAAGGTGTTCGGTGGGTTCTCGGCAGTCGGCTGGGGCAAGCGCATGCCTCGTGTGTTTGCGTCACCTGGGCCGCTTTACGAGCCTGAAGGTTCGGTGCCTGATTACTGGCGATTCGCTCGTGCCCTGTATGCGGCAGGTTTTCGAGCCGGAGATTTGGTTCACAACTGTTTTTCGTATCATTTCACCCCTGCTGGATCGATGTTTGAGACAGCGGCTCACGCGGTGGGCTGCTCGGTTTTCCCGGCTGGGGTGGGGCAAACCGAGCTACAGGCGCAGGCGATTGCCGATTTGCAACCGAGTGGCTATACCGGTACGCCGAGCTTTCTGAAAATCATCCTTGAAAAAGGCGATGAGCTCGGCATGACGCTGCCATCACTGAAGCGCGCACTGATGTCTGGCGAGGCGTTGCCACCATCGTTACGTGACTGGTTCTTGGCGCGTGGGGTTGACGTCTACCAGACCTATGGCACTGCCGATCTGGGGATGATTGCCTACGAAACGCCAGCCCGAGAGGGACTTGTGCTCAGTGAAGATATCATTCTGGAGATCGTCAGGCCGGGTACCAATGAGGTGGTGCCAGAAGGGGAAGTCGGTGAGGTCGTCGTGACGACATTGAATGCGACTTACCCGCTGGTCAGATTCGGGACGGGCGACTTGTCAGCGATCTTGCCGGGGCTCTCGCCCTGCGGTCGAACCAACACCCGCATTCGTGGTTGGATGGGGCGCGCCGATCAAACGACTAAAGTAAGAGGCCTGTTTGTGCATCCTGCGCAGGTTGCGCAGGTGATTGCTAAGTTTCCCGAAATCATCAAAGCACGACTCGTCGTCAGCGGCAGTATGGGATCCGATCAAATGACGCTCAAGGTTGAGTGCCCAGTGACAGCTCCCGACTGGGTCTCCCGGCTTGAACAAGTGGTGCGAGATGTGACAAAGTTAAGGGCTGAAGTCGAGGTGCTTGCACCGACCGCGTTGCCCAACGACGGCAAAGTCATCGAGGATCTCCGCAAGTACGACTAGTCAAGCAGTGGCCAGGCGATGACGACTCACTTAGCGTCGTTGATCCGCAAGCTGCCTTGCATCAGCGCAGAGTGACCCCCGAAGGTGCATTGAAAAGCGTAGCGCTCTCCGGGCTTGAGCGCGAGTGTCGAGAACGTGACCGTTGCGCTATCGTCGCCACCGATCACTCGGGTGAACGCGATCACGCGTTTATCACCAGGGGTGACGAAGTTGTTATCCAGACCAGCAATCAAACCGTCTCTGGCTACCCGCGGGGCGTCGGTGGTACTGGTTAACACCCAGTTGTGGCCCATGGCTGCTTTGGGTAGGCGACCGACATGCTTGAGTGTCACCGTGAAGTCGCGGCAAGACGCAGGGATCTCGAGATGCTCAGGCGTAAAGTGATATGCGTCGTCTGCATGGATGGTCGCTGAGCAGATCACTTTTGTTGGCGAGTCTGTCGCCGCTTGCACTAACGACCCAGCGAGGCATAACCCAACAAAAAACGCAGTGACGTTGAGGGCTTTCACGGCTGATAGTGCGCAGAGCTTGATCGTTGACATCAGGCCGCCCGTTTCGCGAAACTGGCGTTGCCGGCGCGACTTCCCCCGGCGCGGTTCAGGTGGGCTGATATCCACTGACCAATATCGACCACTTCATCAAAATCAACCCCGGTGTCGATGTTTAAACCGCGCAAGAGATACAACACATCTTCGGTCGCCACGTTGCCAGTGGCCCCTTTTGCGTAAGGACAACCCCCAAGGCCAGAAACAGAGCTGTGAAAAATGGTGATGCCCGCCTCAAGGGCGGCCATGATGTTGCCAACCGCTTGCCCGTAGGTGTCGTGAAAGTGCCCCGAGAGTTTGCGAGGGTCGACAACTTGACCGACTGCGCCCATGACTTGTCTCACGAGTGCAGGGGTCGCCACCCCGATGGTGTCTGCAATATCAATTTCGTGGCAACCCATTTGATCAAATTTTTTGGCAACGGCCACGACTTGATCAATAGAAACAGCGCCCTCATAGGGACACCCGAGCGCACAGCTCACGGCGGCACGAAGGCGTCGTCCGGACGCAAGGGCTGCTTGGGCAACTGGCTCAAAACGTTCGAGTGATTCGGCAATCGAGCAATTGATGTTTTTCTGTGAAAAAGATTCGCTGGCGGCACCAAAAATCACGACTTCATCGACAGAAGCCGCGTGAGCCGCTTCAAACCCTTTCATATTTGGGGTGAGCGCCGAATAAATCGTACCAGGCCGGCGTCTGATTTGTTGCATGACCTCGGTGGCGTCTGCCATTTGAGGTGTCCATTTTGGTGACACAAAGGAGGCCGCCTCAACATTGACAAAGCCAGCGTCGCTCAGGCGATTCACCAGCGCTACTTTGATGGCGGTATCGATAAACGTTTTTTCGTTCTGCAAACCGTCGCGAGGGGACACCTCGACGACTTTGACGGATTGGGGCAATGACATGATCGTAAATCTCTCGAATTAAGCAACGTGACCGTGCTTGCTGCGAACTTTGGCAATTCTGCCGTCAGCGCAACGAGAAATAAGGCCTCGCAACTCTAGGTTAAGCAGTTCTGCGCTGAGTTGGCTCAAAGACATGTTTGACCGACGCAACAAGACATCTTCTGACACTGGATCGTAGCCGATTACGCGAAGCAGTGGCGATGAGGGTTCACTGGTGCCTTCGAGCGGCAAAAAGGGAGCCGGCCCAAAGGGCAAGTTTGCCCCTTGGGGTGAGATCGAGTTGGGCGCGAGTTCAGACAAAATGTCTGCAGCGCACTCGACCAGTTTGGCCCCCTGCTGAATCAATGCGTGCGGCCCGCGCGACAGGGGTGAGTGAATAGAGCCAGGGATAGCAAACACCTCGCGGCCCATGTCATTGGCTAGCCTCGCGGTAATGAGCGAACCGCTTTTACTGGCGGCCTCAACCACGATAACGCCGAGCGATAGTCCCGCCACCAGACGATTACGTGTTGGGAAGTGACGCCGCAACGGCGGTGTCCCCAAAGGAAACTCAGACAGGAGCAAACCGTTTTCATCCAGAATGCGCTGTGCGAGCGAGGCATGGCATGGTGGGTAGATGACATCCAGACCGTTGCCTAAGACGGCGATCGTGCCACCCCCCTGACGGCCTGCCGTTAAAGCGCCTTCATGACTTGCCCCATCAATCCCTAGAGCAAGGCCACTCACGATGCAAAATCCGCTTTCAGCCAGGTATTTGGCAAATGCATAGGCATTATCGCGGCCATCTGGCGTCGGATGTCGGGCGCCGACGATTGCCAACTTACGTCTTTGCAGGAGCGCTAGATTGCCACACGTAAAAAAGGCCTTGGGGGCACGACTGATCTGTCGTAACGGTTCGGGGTACTGGGGGTCGTGAAAGGTCACGACTTTTTGGGCAATTTTTGATAGGTTCATCGCGTTGATTTTGTCATGGTCTACTCAATGGCTGCGGCACTGATGGTTAAAAAAATCCCTCTATCTAACGCTGACGAAATCAATTAAAATAAGGACTTACCTCTATACACGCTGCGTCAAAGTGGCGTTTTTAATGACGACCATGGCACTGCTAGAAATTCTGCATTACCCAGATCCGCGTTTGCACAAAGTGGCCAAACCGGTGATGGCCGTCGACGATCATATTCGCGAGCTGGTCAAAAACATGGCTGAAACCATGTATGACGCACCAGGCGTCGGATTGGCGGCAACGCAGGTAAACGTGCATCAGCGGGTTGTCGTGATTGACGTCAGCGAAGAGAAAAACGAACTTCGCGTCTTGATCAATCCCGAGATTCTTGACAAGTCTGACGAGAAAAAAGTCTACGAAGAAGGCTGTCTTTCAGTCCCAGATGTCTATGACGAGGTTGAACGCCCAGCGACCGTTCGTGTGCGTGCGTTAGATTTGTCGGGCGAGCCCTTTGAATTTGATGCGGAGGGCTTGTTGGCGGTATGCGTACAACACGAAATCGATCACTTGAATGGTAAGGTATTTGTTCAGCATCTATCGATGCTGAAACAAACGCGTCTTAAAGCCAAACTGCGAAAAGCCGAACGCGAAGCGCTCAAAGCGTGATGCCTGGCATCAACGTTGAAGTGGTTGGTTATATCGGGGCCACACTGACCACTTCTGCTTTTTTGCCTCAAACCATTAAAGTGATTAAAACGCGAGATACCCAATCGATCTCATTGACGATGTACATCCTGTTTACTGCGGGTGTCTTTTTCTGGCTGGCTTACGGCGTCATGATCGAGTCAGTGCCGGTGGTCGTGGCAAATTTGATTACCATTGTTTTTTCAAGCACTATCTTGCTTTTAAAAATAAAAGAGATCGCCCGACCTCGGTTGGCTGATCAGCACAGACAAGAGACCGATGAAAGCGAAACATAGTATGTCTAACCTTGTTCACGTCAGACCGGTTGAGAAAGAAGACTACCAAGCTTGGCTGCCGCTCTGGGAGGGGTATAACGCTTTTTACGGACGCCACGGGGCTACTGCACTCGACCCCCATATTACGCAAACGACCTGGGCTCGCTTCTTCGATCCCGATGAACCTGTCAATGCCTTGGTTGCCGTGTTTGAGGGTCAACTGGTTGGGCTAGTTCATTACATTTTTCTTCGTAGTACCTCTCGTCTGCAAGATTGTTATTTGCAAGATCTTTTCACCAAAGAAACCTTGAGAGGTAAAGGTGTTGGCCGTCGACTGATCGAGGCGGTGTACACCACCGCTCGAGAAAATGGCTATGGCCGCGTCTTCTGGTTGACGCATGAGACTAATGCAGCTGGGCGAATGCTGTATGACAAAGTCGCTCAGAACAGCGGTTTTATTGTTTACACCCATCCGCTGTCCTGATCGCAGATTGAGGCGAGGTATACCGCCCTGAACGCACAGAATGAGTTATTCGAACCTGTTAACGAGCCAGAATTGCTCTGCGCTCAGCCAGTTCGGCGTCGCTGATCTGCTTACGCCTGCGGTTGTATTCTCCCCAAGTTTGTCGGCCCTCATAGAGATCTCCGCGGTTTTTTAGAATGGCGGGTCTTTCTATGGATTCCATGTATTTGATAACGTCCGCATCCTTTTGATTTTCCGAGCCCTTAAGCAAGCGGATCGCATCGAGATTTAATCTGTCGATCGTTGAAAAGAAGCCGACGAAATGTTCTTTTTCAGCCGCTGTAATGGTGGATTTGTCGACCATTTTTGAGTCCGTGACTTCGAGACCGAAAGCGGTGGTTTTTGCACAGATAGCTGCATACGTCTTATCTAAACAGATAGCGGCACGCTGAGACATCAAGCGATTAACCGCGTCTTTGATCGCGTGGTTGCGAGTTTGCGGGCTTGGGGTATCAGCGTTTAACGGTTCGGTGGCGGTCGCGTCGTGCACATTCGGGCACTCTGTCGACGCGGTTTCAACATGGCCTGGTGACGGTGCATGAGAAGCGTCAGTGCCGATCGCGTCTTGTTGGCAAGGGCTTTGAGCCAGCGTAAATGTCGTCAAGGGCGTAATCGGTGCGTTCTCGATAGGTTGGGTGATCGAACATCCTGCTAAAAAAACGACGAATAACAACCCCGCAAAACGCATAGCATCCTCGAATAAATTGACGTGCCCAACCAACGACATAAGCATTGGATTGCAAGGTTGCAAGGATAAGTCATTTTCTGTGAGATGTTAAGCATTAATTAGGTATCGATAGGGCTTTAAAGTGCGTCTGTCATTCGATCATCGTGCCGATCATTGCGACACCAGCGCCAGCTGCTCAACAACGACGTCGGTTAGGTGGTCATCCAGCCCTGCACGAAAACTGACACGGTCTGGCGCTTACCCCCAGCTCGCTGCAACTCAAGTAGTCGCAATATCCCGTCGCCGGTTGCCAGGTCGATGCCTTGCGAGCTGGCATTGACGAGCGTACCTGGTGGTCGCGACGACGAGTCTGAAACCGCGACAGCATCCCACACCTTGATCGGGTCAGTCATGCCAGGCAGGGTTAGCGTCGCACCTGGCACGGGATTGAAGGCACGAATACGACGAGCCAGTTCAGTTGCTGGCCGTGATAAATCAAGCATCGCTTCGGCCTTATCGAGTTTGCTGGCGTAGGTGACGCCCACTGAAGGCTGTTGCGTGCGCAACGAGGTGAGCACATCGAGCCCCTCGAGCGCCTGAATGATCAAGCGCGCGCCCATGGTGGCTAGCGTGTCATGCAGGCTGGCCGCCGTGGTCATTTCTGTGATCGGGGTTGCTTCAACGAGCAACATATCCCCCGTATCCAGCCCCTCGTCCATCTGCATGATGGTGACGCCTGTCTCGCGATCACCTGCCTCAATCGCGCGTTGAATCGGGGCGGCCCCGCGCCAGCGTGGTAACAAACTTGCGTGGATATTGAGGCAACCGAATGGAGGCAGATCGAGAACCCAGCGCGGCAAGATCAGCCCGTAAGCAGCGACCACTAAGACATCCAGTTTGGCGTCAAGCAACGCCTGTTGTGCGACTAGCGCCTCTTCGGGGTATTTGCCATCAAGTCGCAGGCTGCGAGGTTGGATAACGGGGATGGATCGTTCAACCGCCTCGGCTTTGACCGGACTTGGGTGTAATTTCAACCCCCGCCCAGCGGGTCGATCAGGCTGAGTCATCACGAGTGGCACGGTAAACCCAGCCTCGACAATGGCTCGCAAAGCGAGCTGCGAGAATGCAGGTGTGCCCGCAAAGCCAACACGTAAAGCCATCGACTGACTCAAACAGTGTCACCCCATAAATCGTATTCGTCGGATTCGGTCACGCGAACGCGAACGATATCGCCCGGCTTGAGCACTTGTTCGCTATCGACATAAACGCAGCCGTCAATTTCGGGGGCATCGGCGCTTGATCTGCCGATGGCGCCATCCTCATCGACTTCATCAATCAACACGTCGATTTCTGTGCCCACTTTGCGCGCCAGCCGAGCGGTGGATATTGCCTGCTGATGCGCCATGAAGCGCTCCCAGCGGTCTTGCTTGACATCATCAGGGACTGGGTCTGCGAGTTCGTTGGCAGGCGCGCCGTCGACCGGTGAATATTGAAAACAACCTACGCGATCGAGCTGTGCCTCAGTCATCCAGTTGAGCAAATATTCAAAATCTTCTTCCGTTTCGCCAGGAAACCCCACAATAAAAGTGGATCGGATGGTTAAGTCTGGGCATTGTTCGCGCCATTTTTTGATGCGCGCAAGTGTCTTGTCTTCAAAGGCAGGTCGCTTCATCAACTTCAGTATGCGGGGGCTGGCGTGTTGAAACGGGATATCTAAGTAGGGCAGGATCTTGCCTTGCGCCATTAAAGGGATCACTTCGTCAACGCTTGGGTATGGATAGACGTAGTGCAGGCGAACCCAAACCCCCAGTTCACCGAGTGCTTCGCACAGTTCAGTCATGCGGGTCTTGACAGGGCGGCCGCCCCAAAAACCACTGCGATACTTGATGTCAACACCATAGGCGCTGGTGTCCTGGGAAATGACCAAGACCTCTTTGACGCCTGCATTGACCAAGCGCTGCGCCTCATCAAGCACATCGCCGACAGGCCGACTCACCAGATCGCCGCGCATTGAGGGGATGATGCAAAAACTGCAACGATGGTTGCAGCCTTCAGAAATCTTCAAATAAGCGAAGTGACGAGGGGTGAGCTTGATCCCTTGAGGGGGCACTAAATCGACAAAAGGGTCATGTGACAAGTCAGGGGGGGCCGCGTCGTGAACTGCCCGCACGACCTGCTCATATTGCTGTGGGCCAGTCACCGCCAGCACACTCGGATGCACAGCGCGAATCACGGCCTCATCCACCCCCATGCATCCGGTCACAATGACGCGGCCATTCTCGGCAATTGCCTCACCAATCGCGTCAAGCGATTCGGCTTTCGCGCTATCGATAAAGCCACAGGTATTGACGACGACGACATCGGCACCATCGTAATCGGGCACGATTTGGTAGCCCTCGGTACGCAACTGGGTCAGAATTCGCTCAGAATCAACCAGCGCTTTAGGACAGCCGAGGCTGACGAAACCGACTTTGGGGGAGGACATGGAGGACACCTTGAGGGCTTGCGCCCACATTCAGAAAAGAAGTGGATTTTAGCGTGTGAATGGACGAGTCAGCCTACAATCCGTCCTATGACGAATCACGCACCCGCACTATCCGATACTTTGGTTGCCGCAGCACACGTGCTAGCCGATGTTGAAAGTGGTCGCTCCCTGACCGAAGCGATCACGCACATCCCGACAGAGCTCAGACCATCGACGCAAGCATTAGCTTTTTACGCGATGCGACATTGGGGCTTAGCCAAAGGCTTGACCGCTTTGCTGGTGCAACGCGCGCCGCCCAATCCGGTCGTGTCTGCGTTGATCGGCTTGAGTCTCGTGCTGCTGGAGGCGAGTCTTCAAGCGATCAAGGGCAGCACACCCTCGGGGACACCGCTTTACGCTGTGCATACACTGGTAGACCAGAGTGTCTCGGCAACCCAGTTGCAACGCGATCTGGTGTCCTATCGAGGGATGGTGAATGCGGTTTTACGTCGCTTTCAACGTGAACGCGACGCCCTGTTGTCCAAACTCAATTCAAACTTGGAAGCGCGCTACAACCATCCTGCCTGGTGGGTACATCGTTTGCGCCGAGCCTACCCGGATCAATGGCAGCGGATTTTTGAGGTGTCCAATACCCCGCCCCCTTTGACCCTGCGGATCAATCGTCGACGGGCGACGGTGACTTCAGTGGTGGATGCTCTCGCTGCACAGGGGTTGACTTGTACAGTGATTGGTTTGGATAGTCTCATCGTGGATCAACCGCGTGGCATTACCTCGTTGGCAGGCTATCACGAGGGCTGGTGGTCGGTGCAGGATGCAGGGGCGCAACTCGCCGCAGGATTGCTTGAGGTCAAGGACGGCATGCGAGTGCTGGATGCGTGCGCCGCCCCGGGCGGCAAAACCGCCCACCTGCTAGAGCTGGCAAACATCGAATTGACCGCCTTGGATGTCGATGAAAGTCGATTAGACCGGGTGCAGCAAAATCTAAAGCGCTTGGGTTTGTTGTCGACTGAGGTTCATCTCAAAGTAGCGGATGCAAGCCTGATTGATAGCTGGTGGGATAAGAAACCGTTTGAGGTGATTCTGGCTGATGTACCTTGCACGGCGTCGGGCATTGTGCGAAGACATCCAGATATTCGTTGGCTGAGGCAAGAAAAAGATATTGACCGTATGGCTAAGCAGCAACGGGAAATCCTGCATCAACTCTGGCAAACTTTAGCGCCTGGTGGTAAGTTGTTGCTCGTGACGTGTTCAGTGTTTCCCCAAGAAGGCGAGTTGCTGGCGAGTGAGTTTGCAGAGCAACACAGCGACGCGATGAGATTAGCTGCACCCGGGCAACTCTTGCCGGTCACACGATCGGCAGATCACAGTCAACACGACCACGATGGTTTCTTTTACGCGCTCTTTGCTCGCAGTGCTTAAATCACGGGGTATGCATGATTGACTTTGCATCGTTATCGAACAAAAAGCAAAAATCGGTCAGCCTTTGGCATTGCCTGACCGTGGCCTTCTTTGTGATGCTCGCTAGCGTTAAAGCTGATGCGGCCGAAGCTCGTGTGACCCTGATTGAACCAAGAATCGCACAGGGTCAGCTCAATATCGATGCCAATTTTTCGCTCGAACTCAATCGAGTGATGATTGAGGCGCTCGAGCGCGGCGTCCCACTGTATTTCACCGTGGATATCGAAATAGGACAATCACGCTGGTGGTGGTTTGATCATAAAATCGTTGAAGCGTCTCTGACTCGCCGCTTGACCTACAACACCTTAACCCGGCAATGGCGTCTCGCGGCTGGTGATTTGGCGATTCCCATGACCAGTTTGAAAGAAGGGCTAAACGCCCTGGGACAACTGCGTGACTGGCCGATTGCGCCGATTGATCGCTTTGACGCTCGCGTTCGTTATGACGGTAAAGTCAGGATCAGATTGGATAACTCTCAGCTCGCCAGGCCGCTGCAGATCGATGCGCTGAATCGAGGTGCTTGGCTCTTGGCAAGCGACTGGGCCCCGTTTGATTTTTCTGTGACCACGACCGAGCCCGCCAAATGAATCGTTTACTTCGATTGGCGATGATCGTAGGTGTGGTGAGTGGTTTTGCGCTCTTTGGGTTGTTGGCTTGGTCAACGGGTAACGCATCGCGCGTTGCAGAGTACCAAACCCTCTTGCTGTGGCTCAATGGCGCACTTGCGTTGGCGCTATTTGTCTGGGTCGTTGCGCTGACCGCAAATTTACTCGGGCAACTTCGCCGCGGGCAATTTGGCGCGCGCTTGACCGCCCGTTTTGCGCTGGCGTTTGCATTGATTGGTGTATTGCCTGGTGCATTGATCTACACCTTGTCTGTCCAGTTCATGTCGCGTTCGATTGAGTCGTGGTTTAACGTCAGAGTCGATACGGCACTTGAATCCGGCTTGGCACTCGGTCGCGCCGCCATTGATGCTCAACTGACCGAGCTGGATTCTCGGGCCCGTGCCATGAGCCCCGAGCTCACCTCGACCCCCGATGCCGAGATGGCAGGGGTCATTACACGATTACGAGAGGCCAACGGGCTCAATGATGTCATGGTGTTTACCAACACGGGCAGACTGATTGCGTTTTCAACCGACAAACTCGGCACCTTGTTACCCCCGATGCCGCCCGCCTCGGTGTTAAACCAACTACGGATGACGCGGGGTTATGCTGCGGCGGCCACTGATGAGGTCGCCCGCGGTGCGCTTGACTCCCCGTTGCAGTTGCGCGTGATTGTTCCTCTGGGCTCCTTGGATCGTGGAGACGTTTCGCTGGGGGTCAATACGGAGACACGGTGGCTGCAACTGATCCAACCATTGCCGGACAAAATTGCTCGCAATGCCAGCGAGGTCCAAGCCGGTAACCTCGACTACCAAGAACTCGCGTTGTCACGCAGAAGTCTGCGCAATTTGTATGGGATCACCTTAACGTTGGCCTTGCTTCTGGCCGTCTTTGCCGCAATTGCCGTTGCTTTGTATTTGTCCAAAAAGCTGGTGAGCCCGTTGCTGACGCTCGCTGCGGGTACGCACGCGGTGACTGTTGGCGATTATCGCCCTTTACCCGAGCCACTGTCGCGTGACGAAGTGGGTCAGTTAACCCGCTCGTTTAATGCGATGACAAAGCAGTTGGATGACGCCAGACGGCTGGTTGAAACGAACCGAACGCAGTTAGTGCGATCCAATGTTTACCTAGAAAGCGTGTTGGCCAATTTGTCAGCTGGGGTGCTGGTGTTTGACGAGCAGTTTCGCGTCACGACCTTTAACAGCGGCGCACAAACGATTCTGTGCGCTGATTTGAGAGCATGCCCCGGCCGCCCCCTTGAAACGATAGATGGGATGCTGGATTTCGCACACCGGATTCGGCAGGCCTTTGCAGAACACACCGCAGTCGGCTCAGAACGAACCCACTGGCAAGAGCAATTCGAACTGATGATTGAGGCCAAGGGCGTGCGCGATAGCCAACACACCGTGACCGTGTTGGCGCGCGGTACTCATCTGAGCGTGGATGGTCAAAACAATGGCTATATGGTCGTCTTTGATGACATTAGTGAAGTGATCTCGGCAAACCGCTCTGTCGCTTGGGGCGAAGTCGCCCGCCGCCTCGCGCACGAAATTAAAAATCCACTTACCCCAATTCAGCTGTCTGCCGAACGGCTGTTGATGAAGCTTGCCCATAAGCTTGAACCGGCGGACGCGCAATTGCTTGAAAGATCGACGACAACGATTGTGAATCAAGTGACGTCGCTCAAGCACATGGTGGATGACTTCAAAGAGTACGCTCGCAAGCCGACGGCGGCCTTGTTACCCATTGACTTGAATGCCCTCGTGGATGACGTCTTGACGCTTTACGGCTGGGAGCCAGACGCTGCAGCCTCAGACGCACAGTCGCTACCTTGGCGGCTCGAAGTATCTCTGGCACCTAATCTGCCGCTGATCGAAGGGGACTCAACCCAACTGAGGCAAGTGATCCATAATTTATTAGCCAACGCGCGTGATGCCCTGACCGATGCGCCTCAGGCTGATGCCGCCATCATGGTGTCAACGCAGTTGGCAGACGCAACGCAACAAGATGGCTCTTCTATCCAATCGGTGCGCTTTACTGTGATGGATAGCGGTCCGGGATTCCCAGCACACGTTTTACAGCGCGTTTTTGAACCTTATGTGACGACCAAGGCGCAGGGTACCGGGCTTGGTTTGGCGATTGTCAGAAAGATCATCGAAGAGCACGGTGGGCGAATTGATGTGTCTAACCGTCGCGACGGTGGAGCCCGGATTTCGATGTTATTTACGCGACTTGTTGCGCGAGTAGAATTGCACAAATGATGCAGTGATCATGGCACGGCACAAAGGGTGAAAGAAATATGGCCAGAATTTTGGTTGTTGATGACGAAGTTGGGATTCGCGAGCTACTGTCTGAAATTCTCTATGACGAGGGACACACGGTAGAGCTCGCTGAAAACGCCGCTCAAGCGAGGGCGGCGCGTTTGCGCATGCGCCCCGATCTTGTCTTGTTGGATATCTGGATGCCTGATACAGACGGGGTGACTTTGCTCAAAGAGTGGGGGTCACAGGGGCTGCTGGATATGCCGGTGATCATGATGAGTGGGCACGCGACCATCGACACGGCGGTAGAAGCGACTCGTATTGGTGCGGTTGATTTTCTTGAGAAGCCAATTACGCTGCAGCGCTTGCTAAAAACCATTGCTTCGGGCTTGGCGCGCGGGCGTTTCAGTGCACAGCGATCGGTAGGCATGGCAGCGGCGACGCCCCCTCGCTCGTTGGACACCTCGTCGGTGTTTAAACGTGAAGAACCCCCCGTTGTGATTGCAGAGCCTGAACCCGATCGCAGTTTGCTGGGTGATATTTCACTGGATCAACCGTTGCGGGATGCACGCGATGCGTTTGAACGGGTGTATTTTGAATATCACCTGAATAAAGAAAACCACAGCATGACCAAGGTATCCGATAAGACAGGTCTCGAGCGTACTCATCTTTACCGCAAACTCAAGCAATTGGGCATTGAGTCTCGCAAGCGTAGCAGCTAAGTCAGCAGGGCTGGGACGTCTGCGTTACGCCTGAACCGCAGGCGCAACACTCATCGACACCCTTTCATCGTCTAATTGGCGTCTGACTTGCACCAATTCAGCCGCAACGGCCACGGCGATTTCAGCCGGTGTTCTGCTCCCGATCTGCAACCCGACGGGGCCGTGTAAGCGATCGATGTCCGTATCGTTTAATTCAAACAGTTTTAGCCGTTCACGCCGATTGCGCTGATTGCGAACCGAACCCAGCGCGCCGACGTAAAAAGCACTTGATTTCAGCGCTTCCAGCAAAGCCATATCATCGAGCTTCGGATCATGCGTGAGCGCCACAATCGCCGTTCTCGTATCGGTTCGAATGGAAAGCACCACATCATCTGGCATACCACGCTCTAGTGCGACACCTGACATATTGAAATCCGCGGTGAACTCCTCACGGGGATCGCACACAATCACTTGAAACTCCAGCATGCTGGCGACTTGCGCCAAAGCTAAAGCGGTTTGATTCGCGCCAATAATCAGTAGGCGCCAGTGGGGACCATAAACAAACTGGCAGGTCTCGCCGGTCAACTCGGTTTTTTGCCCCGGTTTTGCGGGCTGCAGCGATGAGTGGCCCGTGTTCAGGTCGACAAGACGGGCGATCAGTTGCTGAGACTCAGTCGCGGCCACGACGGTCGCGAGCCAGCTGTCTCGGTTCAGGCCCTCAATGATCAACCGCAGGCTGCCCCCGCAAGGCATGCCGAACTTTGCTGCTTCATCTTGGGTAATCCCATAGGTCACGAGTTTGGGTTGGGCGGGGAGTTCGTTTGTCTGGGCTTTGACGATGAGATCATCCTCAATGCATCCGCCTGAAACCGATCCAACCAGTCGTCCGTCGCCTCGGATCGCGGCCATGGCGCCTGCCTGTCTGGGCGCAGATCCCCAGGTTTTAACCACGGTCGCCAAATACACCGTATGACCTGCGGTAAGCCAATCCAATGCTTGGCGCAGTACTTCAGTGTCTAGTGAGTTCATGTTGATCTCGGGTGATTGTTTTGATTTTGGCGCCATCCGGCTCTGCCGATCAGTATACTGATCAGCTCTATTGACGTCATCTTCGGGTTTTATATGGATCCAATCTTCATTCTCTGTCTGGCGGCACTTGGCGCCGTCACGGGTTTAGCTGCGGGGCTACTGGGCATTGGTGGCGGCATGCTGCTGGTGCCTTTTCTGACCTTTTTACTCGGCTGGGCGGGCCTCGATCCCGAGCTTGTGGTGCATGCGGCAATTGCCACCTCGATGGCGTCGATTGTCTTTACCTCAGTCTCCAGTGTGCTTGCTCACCATAAGAAAGGTGCTGTGCGCTGGAAGCTCGTGCTCGCGTTCACCCCAGGTATCGTGCTGGGTGGGCTGCTAGCAAGTGTTGGCGTCTTTGCGATGTTAAAGACGGGCTGGTTGGCCGTGCTCTTCGCGGCTTTTGTTGGCTATTCTGGTTTGCAGATGTTGCTCGACAAAAAGCCGAAACCAACCCGTCAAATGCCAGGGCCCATTGGCACAGGTTTGGCAGGGTCTGGGATCGGGTTTTTATCTGGTCTCGTGGGTGCTGGTGGCGGATTTGTCTCGGTACCTTTCATGACTTGGTGCAATATCCCGCTGCACCAGGCGGTGGGTACCTCCGCTGCGCTGGGTTTTCCCATCGCGTTGATCAATACGATTGGTTACATCTGGTCAGGGATACATCACGAAGCGCTGCCGCCACACATGCTGGGCTATATCTATTGGCCCGCTTTAGTGGTGTTGGCCGCTTGTAGTGTGATGACTGCCCCCCTAGGGGCTCGCTTGGCACATAAGCTGCCGGTCAAAGCCCTCAAGCGCGTGTTTGCCTATCTGCTCTTTGGGCTAGCGGCCTACATGGCTTACAAAGCCTATCGCGCGTTTATGTAGTTTTTCGACCAATAGCGCTGATGCTGATTCGGGTTTCGCTGTCGCTATGACGGCGATGTCCCAGGCGCCACGCATGTCCATAGGCAACCTCGATGCTCAAGTGTATGGTGCCATCTGGATGGCGCTGGTTTTCCAGTGCCTCAATAAGGCGAGTGCGCCAACTGCGTCCCACTAACCCAGCCCGTCTACCCGTGCTGGGATTGCCGCCTAGCGCCTGAACGTCTTTGAGCAGCGTTTCCGCTGAAGGATAAGTTAGCGTCAAACGCTCTTGGTCCATCACAGGGTCGCCGAAACCATTTTCAACCAGCAGGTCGCCAAAGTCGTGCATGTCCACAAAGGCGGGGGTTTGCGTTACCAAACGAGCACTGGCTAATGCTTGCCTGACTTCTTTCAAGGTATCGGGCCCGAAGCATGAGAAAAAGACCAAGCCGTTGAGTTTGACGATTCTGGACCACTCGCGCAAAACGTCATGAGGCGCAGGGTGCCAATGTATCGCTAGGTTCGACCAAATCAAGTCTGTGGATTCAGGTGCGAGACCCGTTTGTGCGAGATCCGTCGAAATCCAACGCATCACACTCGCCTTACCACGCAACCTATTGAACACCGTTGACCAGCCTTCAGGGTGTTTTTTTCTCGCCATCGCGAGCGCGTTGAGGTTGAAATCCTGTCCTGTGATGTGTGCGGCTGGATAACGGTTTTTCAAGGATGAGATGCCAGCGCCAGCCCCACAACCTGCGTCAAGAATGCTACTGGGGGTCAGCCGTATGAGCTTGAGGCGATCAAGCATGCGGTCGGCAACTTCAGCATATAAAAACTGTGCGCTGCTGAGGTCACCTCGCCGCGCGAATTGCGCTCGCACCGCGGTGGCTGAAATGGGTAACTGAGGGTGGGTGGATGAATCCGTCATGGCAGCACGCTGTTGAAACACGATTGTCGCTCAAAATCTCTCGATGAGACACCGAATACGCCAAAGCAGACTTTACTCGATCAGCCAGTTTTTGCGATTGAGCCTATCGAGCCCTTGTCCGCTCTGCGGTTTTAAGGCGTTTGGGGGTGATTTATGTGTTGAATGTTTGCACGATGTTCAAGCTGGGGTGCAATCAAGGCCTCGTTGTCATATCTGTTCTGACGAACTGTCACCCGACCCTATCATGCTGTGGTCGCCGCTTGCGCCAGGGTACTGCAATCGATGCGAAAGGCATGCCCCCGCCTTCGAACGCTCGGTGATTGCAATGCGCTATGCGTTTCCCACCGATGGCTTGATGCACGACTTGAAAGAGCGCGGGCGATTACCTCTGGCTGCGATGATGGGGCGCATGTTGGGCCACGCTATTGTCGAACAGGCCGCACAATTGCCAGCATTGCTTGCTATCGTGCCCATTCCCTCCAGTGACACAGCGATCAAACGACGAGGTTTTAATCCAGCGGGTGAAATTGCACGCACAGTAGCTCTCGAGTTGGGGTTGCCATGCCAAAGGACGTGGCTACGACGAAATCAATCAGCTGGATTGCAGAAGCACCTCAGTGAGCAAGCCCGTCAAACAGCACTCTTGCACGCCTACGACGCGCCGCCAAACTTGCCACCCATCTGGGTAGGCTTGGTAGACGATGTGTTGACAACGGGCAGCACGATGCACCAGGCTGCGTTGGCACTTCGAAAGCGTGGGGTCGCAGGGGTCATTGCGCTAGCGGCGATGCGCACCCCCAGACTTGTCTGGCACAATACGCAGCATGTTTGATGTCATCCTAGTCCAGCCTGAAATCCCACCGAATACGGGTAACGTGATTCGCTTGTGCGCCAATACCGGTGCCAGGCTGCATTTGGTTCGTCCCTTGGGGTTTGAAATCGACGATAGGCGCCTGCGGCGAGCGGGTCTCGATTACCACGAGTGGCAACCCGTTAAAGTCCACGATAGTCTCGAGCTGGCGATAGCTGCCACGGGTGCACCCGCCGACCGTTGTTTTGCCCTAACGACAAAGGCCAGCAAACTGGTGGGTCAAGTGGCGTTTCGACCTGGGGATGTGTTTGTCTTTGGTCGCGAAACTGCCGGCCTAACCCCTGAACAACGAGCATTGTTCAGCGAAGCGCAGAGAATCCGCTTACCCATGCTTCCAGAGCAACGTAGTTTGAATTTATCGAACGCAGTAGCCGTTGTGGTCTTTGACGCCTGGCGACAACAAGGCTATGTCGGCGGTGCATGACTTAAACATGATTGTCACTGGTCTGGCAACAAATGCAGTTGCTCAATCATGGCTTCGGATTTGATCCGTTCTTCACGTATTTTTTGTTTCAGTTGCTCTGGGGTCGACGCCACCACAGAAAAGTATTGCGACTTGAACTTGTTGCGAATGTCCTCTTGTCCGAGGATGTCAACGAGATGATGGTTGACTCGCTCGATAATGTCGGAGGGTGTCCCAGCAGGGGCAAGTAGGGCGTTCCAGGAGGTCATTTCGACCGTCGGGTAGCCCATCTGCGCGATAGGTTCGAGCGCTGGCAACACATCACTGCGGGCATGACTGCTGATGGCAAGGGCGTTGAGTTTTCCCTCGTTAATTTGATTCATCACCCCCGACGGCACCATAAAAGCTGCCTGAATGTCGCCTGCCAGCATGGCGAGCGTGATTTGATTGAATCCTGGATAGCTAATGTTTTTAAGTTCTACGCCAGTAGCTTGCATGAGCATTTCCATGGCCAAGTGCGAGGCACTGCCGTTACCAACGGATCCGTAATTCAATTGACCATGCTGCTGCCGGGCAAGTTTAATCAAGTCACCCAAATTTGTGACAGACAATTTCTTTGAGACCACCAAAATATTCGGGCTGGTAGCAACAAGCATGATGGGTGTCAAATCTTTCGAGGGCTCGTAACCCAAATTCGCGCTGTATAACTTTGGGGCGGTGACTAACGGGCCGTTGATGGTGTAGAGCAAGGTATAGCCATCGGCATTGGCTTTCGCCACGGCTCTTGTGCCAATGTTGCCACCAGCGCCCACCTTGTTTTCGACGATGACCGTTTGCGCCAATGCCTTACTCAGCGGCTCTGCGATGGTTCGTGCGAGCAGATCCGGCGAAGAACCAGGCGGAAACGGAACCACCAAATGAATCGGTTTGTCTTGGGGCCAAGCAGCATGCGCGCATGCCGAGGCACTGGCAAATATCAAACTGAGAATCAAACGCATGACGCGCTTCAGAAAACGTTTCACTCTGTTGTGGCCTCACGAGAAAGCAAATGATTCACCGCATGTTGAGGTGTCATCCCGTCAAACAGCACCGAGCAGACGGCCTCAGTGATGGGTAG
The DNA here is from genome assembly GCF_964834465.1 of Jezberella sp. Lineage (NCBI taxonomy): Bacteria > Pseudomonadati > Pseudomonadota > Betaproteobacteria > Burkholderiales > Alcaligenaceae > Jezberella > Jezberella sp. Next base: position 203,844 of record NZ_CBAZRM010000002.1, on the reverse strand, counting down.
GTACAAGCCCATTTGGTTTGACCGCTGCTTGACGGCCAGCGCGCAGCGTGCGCCTTCGGCCGTCAATCCTTGCGCCAAGACTTGCTTGGCGGGCTGTCCCTTGCCAATGGCCAGACCGACCTGCCGATTGCGTGACAGATCGCCTGTCGCCGTGAGGACAAGATCGCCCAAGCCCGTCAAGCCAGCGAACGTTGACGCGTTTGCACCAAGGGCACACCCGAAGCGTGAGATTTCTGCGAGCCCTCGGGTAATGAGCGCGGCACGAGCATTGGTGCCTAGACCAAGTCCGTCGGCGATGCCACAGGCAATGGCCATGATGTTTTTGAGTGCCCCGCCAACCTCAACGCCCACGACATCATCGCTGGCATAAACCCGCATTGGGCCCCCATGTAGGGCTTGTATCGTCGCGTCGCGCAGCAACGGCTGAGTGCTTGCGACGGTCAACGCGACTGGCAGACCTGCCGCCACTTCTCTGGCAAAAGAAGGCCCTGAAAGCACCCCTGTCGCAAGATGAGGGACCGTCGCAAAAACACTTGCAGCGATCTCGTGCGGCAAAGCACCGCTGGCCGTCTCTAGACCTTTACATGTCCAGACAACACCAAGCAACGATTGATTTAACCCCTGCCTACCGTTATGCCAAACCGCGATTTGTTCGCACATCCATCGCAACCCAGCGATCGGGGTGCCGATGACAATTAATCCCGGGGTAGGCCCTGAGCAAACCGTATGAAGCGCGCTAGACAGATCGCTGGTCAGGCTCAGTGCGGGGGGCAAATCAATGTCGGGCAGATAGCGCTGATTTTGTCTCACCAGCGCCATGTGTTCAAGCAGGCCGGCGTCTCTTGCCCAGAGTTGCGTTGGGACATGCCTTGACGCTGCAATTGCCAAGGCACTGCCCCAAGCACCCGCCCCAACCACCAGCACGGGCGGCTTGAATCCGTCAGGCCTTGTCATCAACTGACGCGCTCAACGTTGGGTTGCCACTGAGAGTCACTGACGTGTTGCGCTGGCAGGCAAGATCAAGCCCGAGTCAGAGGGTGCGTCGCCATCATTCGTTTGTTGGGCGAGCTCATTCATCCGTTGTTCGTAAAGCGCCTGAAAGTTGACCTCAGCTAAGTGCAACGGAGGGATCGACGTCCGAGTAATGGCATCGGCGACATTGGCACGCAGATACGGATAAAGCATGGTCGGGCAAACAATGCCGAGCAGCGGATCGATTTGATCTTCCGGGATGTTGCTCATTTCGAAAATGCCGCCTTGAGTGGCCTCAATCAAATACAGCACCTTGTCATTGATTCGCGTCGTGACGGTAATGGTGATCGTTGATTCAAAAATCGTGTCAGCCAGCGGGTTGGCCCCGACGTTGATGTTGACTTCAACTTTGGGCGTGTCTTGTTCAAGAAAAATGTTCGGTGCGTTCGGCATTTCAAGTGACAAATCTTTAATGTAGACACGCTGCAAATTGAAACTTGGCGCGGCGGTGGTCTGAGCGTTTTGATCTGACATGAAGGGTTCCAGTGTTTGGGTTGGTGGATTAATGTGACGGGGAATTTGGTAAAGGGGAATTTAGTAACGGGATGAGCTCGCCGGCCTTGTCGAGAGCCGCCAAGTCGTCAAAACCGCCGACGTGGGTGTCGCCGATATAGATTTGCGGCACGGTACGACGACCAGTGCGCGCCATCATGGCGTCGCGCTGCTCGGTGTCGACGTCGATACGAATTTTCTCGATTTCTGTGACCCCGCGTTGCTTCAGCAGCATCTCTGCACGGGTGCAATAGGGGCAATAACCGGTACTGTACATCAGCACTTTATTCACGATGACTCCTTATTTTTTTGCAGTAATGGGCAGACCTGCTTCGCCCCAGGCTTTCACGCCACCGTCGAGAATCGAAACTTCGGTAAATCCGAGTTTTTTAAGCTCGAGAGCCGCTGAGAGTGCCGATTTTCCAAGTTCGCAGACCAAGATCAAGGGCTTGTTTTTTGGCAAACTGTTGGCTTTTTGCGCAAGGTCTTTGGCGGGGACGTTGCGAGCTTGGGCGATATGACCAGCATTGAATAATTCTGGGGTTCTGACATCGACCAGGACAGCGTGCTGTTGATTCATCATCACAACGGCCTGGGTTGTGCTGATCGCACCTCCGGTTTTCCCTGTTGCAAGTAAGGGCCAAGCGAGCAACAGGCCAGAACCGAGTGCGACGGCGACCAGCAGAAGATTGATAGGGGCAAGAAAGAAATCCACGGTGAATCCAGGTTGGTTAACGCCCAAATTGGGGCAAAAGACATAACAATTATAAAATGTCGTCTTTCGCAACTTTAACCTGTGTCTGTCATGCATAAACTTGTTCTCATGCGTCATGGCGAAAGCCAATGGAATCTCGAAAACCGTTTTACCGGTTGGTATGACGTTGATTTGACCGAGACGGGGCGCGAGCAAGCCCGCCAAGCCGGTAAATTACTGAAAGAAAAGGGCTACGAGTTTGATTTAGCGTGTACCTCGATGCTCACGCGAGCCATTCGAACGCTTTGGATTGCCCTTGACGAAATGCAGACGATGTATCTTCCCGTCCACAGCAACTGGCGGCTCAACGAGCGGCACTATGGTGATCTGCAGGGCTTGAATAAAGCAGAAACGGCTGCCAAGTTCGGTGATGAGCAGGTGTTGATCTGGCGTCGCGCCTATGCCATCGCACCAAACCCGATCGCTTTGGACGATCCGCGGCATCCCAAGTTTGATAGGCGCTATGCCAGAATCCCTGCTGATCAGTTGCCTGCGACAGAGTGTCTGAAAGATACGGTCGCGCGGGTGTTGCCTTTCTGGTCCGAAACCATCGCCCCAGCAATTAAAGCTGGCCGTCGGGTGCTTGTCGCTGCCCACGGCAATAGTTTGCGGGCATTGATCAAACACCTCGACCAGCTATCAGAAGAAGACATTATCGGGGTGAATATCCCAACTGGGCAGCCGCTGGTCTATGAGCTGGATGATGAGTTGCGCCCGATCCGACACTATTATCTGGGGGATCCTGCTGAGATTGAAGCCGCGATGGCCGCGGTAGCAGCGCAAGGCAAAGCAAAAAAGGGATGACGTGTATTTTCGGGGGCGCTGGCTGATTTGCTTGCTTTGTGGGTGGGTCTTGGGTCTGCCCGTCCCAGCGGGCGCTCAGGATGCTGCCACCAAGCTCGCGCAACGACAGCGCGAGCAGGCTGAAATTCTCGAGAAAATCACCGCTGTACAAAAAGAAATTGACGCGAAAGAAGGTGCTAGAAAGGAAGCCAGTGATGCTTTAAAAGCCTCTGAGTTGGCCATTTCTGTTTCCTCACGCAAGCTCAACGAGCTCGACGCGCAGCAAAAAAGGGCTCAAACCGATCTGGACGATTTGAATGTCCAGATTGCCAAGCAGCAAGGTTTGCTCAATCAAAACAGACGCCTATTGAGTGAGCAATTGCGTCAACAATATCAAAGCGGCTTGTCACCACTGTCTGCGTGGCTCTCTGGCATTGATCCTCAATTGCTAGGGCGAAATTTAGCCTACCTCGACTATGTCGCCAAAGCTCGCACTGCCGTGGTGGCTCGAGTTCAGGGTGTACTGGCCGAATTGATAGCGCTGCAACGGCGTGCCGATGAAAAGCAACGTGAAATTGCTGGGCTGGTGCAGCAAGAGAAAGATCAAAAAGCGAGCCTCGATAAGCAGAGAAAAGAGAGGACGACCCTGCTTGCTCAGATCGAGGGTCAACTGCTTGCTCAGCGAGCCCAGGCAGACAAACTCGATCGAGATGAAAAGCACTTGACCGAGCTCATTTCGAGCCTTGACGAACAGATTGCGATGTCGCTGCGGCTGGCCGAAGCTAACCGAAGAGAGCAAGAAGCGCAGGCTCAGGCGCGTGCCGAGGCGCAGGCAGACGCCAAACGACGCGAGCAAGAGGTCTTGGCGAAACGTCGGGCGCAGGAGGCAGAGCAAGCGGATGCCGCTCGGCAGCAGGCTGTGATCGATAAGAAAAATGCAGATTCTTCGCAACAAACGACGCAGGAGGGCTTGAAAGCGGGTCTCAAATGGCCTGTTCGTGGCCGTGTCATGGCGCGGTTTGGTACCGACAGACCTGAGGGTGGTGTGTGGCGTGGCCTCTTGATTGCTGCTGCCGAGGGGGCGCCGGTTCAGGTGATTGCAAACGGCACGGTGGTTTATGCCACGTGGCTGAGGGGTTTTGGCAACATCATGATTATTGATCATGGTCAACAATCCCTGAGTATTTACGCCTATCTGCAGAGCATGCTCAAGCAGATTGGGGATGTCGTTGTCACGGGTGACACCATTGCGACAGTGGGTAATACCGGCGGGCAACTGGATTCCGCCCTATACTTCGAGATAAGACGTCGCAACGTCGCGGTGGATCCTATTCTCTTTTTAACAAAATAGGCTGAACGCTGCGCCAGCTCGGGCGTCGAAACAGAGATCTATCTTCTTACCGGGATTGTGCATGAGCGCCAGTAAATTAAGGCATGTTGGGCTGCTGTCGGCGGGTTTGTTGGCTGGTGTTTTGTTGAGTCTCGGGGTGAGCGCGTTGGCTCAACGGGGATCCCCGTTGCCGCTCGATGAACTAAGACAGTTCTCCAGCGTCTTTTCGACCATTAAAAATAATTATGTCGAGCCGGTCACTGACAAGAAGCTGATTGATGGTGCAATTGCCGGCATGTTGGCGGATTTAGATCCACATTCTGCCTATCTTGATGCTGACGCCTTTAAAGAAATGCAGAGTTCGACGCAAGGTGAGTTCGGTGGCCTCGGGATAGAAGTCGGGGCTGAGGATGGCGCCGTCAAAGTGATTTCACCGATTGAAGATACCCCGGCCGCGAAGGCAGGTATTCGTGCAGGCGATCTGATTGCCAAAATCAATGACGCTTCGACGAAAGGCATGACACTCACCGAGGCCGTGAAATCAATGCGAGGTCCGGTGAAGACCCCGATCACGTTAACGATTGTGCGCCAGGGGATGGATAAGCCGCTCGTGCTCACGCTTGTGCGGGATACGATCCACGTGAAGAGCGTTAGAAGCAAAATGTTGGACAACAGCATCGCGTATGTGCGTATCGCGCAGTTTCAAGAGAGAACTGGGACGGATCTCGTCAAACAGATCAATGAACTTGGTGCACAAGGGATACCAAAAGGTTTTGTTCTAGATCTGCGCAACGATCCTGGTGGGTTGTTGCATTCAGCGATTGGCGTCGCTGGTGCGTTCTTGCCAAATAACGCGCTGGTGGTCTCAACTGACGGTCGTACACCTGATGCAAAACGTAAATATACGGCGGCGACGAAGGACTATGACGCTGGCGAAGGCGATTATCTGGCGAATTTGCCAGGATGGATCAAGACAGTCCCCATGGTGGTGCTGATTAACGTGGGTTCGGCATCGGCCTCTGAGATCGTTGCTGGTGCCTTGCAAGATCACAAACGCGCGACAATTTTGGGTAATCGCTCATTTGGCAAAGGGTCGGTTCAAGTGATATTGCCGATCTCAGATGAGACGGCGATCAAATTGACGACCTCACGCTATTTCACACCACTGGGCCGCTCGATTCAAGCGACTGGTATTGCACCAGATTTAGTGGTGACTGATACCGCACAAGGCGATCTGTTCAGAGTGCCTCGTGAGGCTGATTTGCAACGACATCTGGGTAACGATCAAGCCAAAGACGGCGAGGTCAAAGGCAACGCCGATGATCCGCCACCGGCCGATTCAACCAAGGTGTTTCAGTTCGGCACACCTGATGATTTTCAGTTGCAACAAGCGATCAATTACCTTGAAGGCAAGCCTATTCAGAAAGGGGTGACTAATACCGTCGCTAAGTTAGACAAAGACGGTAAAACGGATAAGGCTGACAAGGCAGACAAGGCAGAGAAGCCGGCCTTGCCGAACAAGAAGAACGGCACAGCGCCCGCGCCTCAGCCTGGAGGCGTGGTTACGCCAAAATGAACGATGCGGCACTACTCCGGTATGCTCGACACATCCTTCTGGATGACTTGGGCATAGAAGGCCAAGAGAAGCTGTTAGCGGCAAAAGTGCTGATCGTAGGGGCCGGTGGGTTGGGTTCACCGGCGGCGCTTTATCTGGCATCCGCCGGGGTTGGCCATCTTGTGCTTGCTGACGACGATACCGTTGAGATAAGCAATCTGCAGCGTCAAATCATGCATACGACGGCTCGACTGGGTGAGCTCAAAGCTGAGTCAGGCAGAGCAGCCATGCTCGCCCTGAATCCTGAGATTGTTGTTCAAGCGTTGGCATCGCGACTTGACGCACAGCAACTTGCCGAGATCGTCGCGCGGGTCGATGTTGTGCTGGATTGCACGGATAATTTTGAAACTCGGCACGCGATCAACCTGGCGTGTGTGAAGCTTTCTAAACCCTTAGTCTCTGGCGCGGCCATCCGCTTTGACGGTCAAATCACGGTGTTTGATCGACGTTTGCCAGGTGCGCCTTGCTACAGCTGTTTGTTCCCCCAAACGGGAGACCATGAGGCGTTGACGTGTGCATCAACGGGGGTGTTCTCGCCGCTGGTGGGCATCATTGGCAGCATGCAGGCCGCAGAAACCATCAAACTGATTGCAGAGATCGGGACATCGTTGAATGGGCGACTCTTGTTGCTCGACGCCCTAGCTATGCAATGGCACAGTGTTCGTGTTCATCGCGATACGGCATGCCCCGTCTGTGGCACCGATAGTCGTCATTGATCTCGGCTACTGGTAGCGGTTTTCAAGCGTTGCGGTCCAACTGAATGCCGCTTAAAACCAGATTGATGTTGGCCAGCATGTTGTCTGTCGGGTCGACTTGCCAACCGCTTTGCGTAAATCTCAACCATCGACCCATCACATAATGCGTCAAGAGACTCGCAATCGTGACGACATCGGTTTCGGCGGCAATCTGCTCCGCTAAGATCCCGTCTCGGATCAGTTGTTTAAAGTTTGCCTCTATTCGGCTCGTGATCTGGTTGACGCGCTCTTGCAGCCGATGATCTTCATTGACCAAGGCGTCCCCCGTCAGCACACGCGTCATCCCTCGGTTTCGTTTGGCGAAAGATAAGAGCATCCCTGTGGTTTGACGAAGTCGCTCAATCCCCATCGTTTCATTCGATTGAATCTGATTGACCAAACCAAAAATGGTGGATTCAATAAATTCAAACAATCCTTCAAACATCTGTGCTTTGCTGGCGAAATGCCGATAGAGCGCTGCTTCAGATAAGCCAAGCTGTTCGGCAAGTGCCGCCGTCGTGACTCGCCCGGCGGTCGGATTTTCAAGCATCCTCGCTAAGGTTTGCAAGATCTCAATACGACGCTCACCTGCACGACTCGCCATTTGTCATCCTCCGACGGTGTGGTGTCGAACCCCACGTTTTTGCGTTAGCAAGTCACCGACGCATTTGATCCGTAAATCCACAAAATCCGGGCGACCGCGTCGTCCCCTTGCGAAGGGCGTGCCCGGGTGAAAAACATGAACGGTTTTCAGACCCGCCGCACGTGCCCCGCGCAAGTTTTCTAAGGTGTCCTCCACCAACACGGCGCGCCGCGCACTGACCCCCTCGCGGGCGAGAATGTGTCTCATCAGTTTGACCGATGGCTTGGGGTGAAAGTGACCGTGCAACCGCATGTGTTCGATGGCCCAGACCCCATCAAAACAGCGCAATATGCCCAAATGTTTCATGACCGCGTGTGCATAATGATGGGGGGCGTTGGTCACTAGTATCTTTCGGCCCGGTAGTCGCCAGAGTTTGTGTGCGAGGCCTTTTTCAGCACGAATCAGGGGCTTGACGTCAAAGTCGTGACTACGATGTAAAAAACGCTGCGGGCTGATCTGATGGTGCTTGACCATGCCAATCATGGTCGCCCCGTAACGTTTCCAGTACTTGGTTCTCAAATGATTGGCAGTCGGCTCGTCAACACCAAGCGTTTCCATCACGGCGGCCGTCATCCCGACGTTGATTTTCGCAAATATTTGATGAGAAGCGTCGTGCAAAGTATTGTCGAGATCGAACATCCACAGCGCAGGATCGCCGGTGGTCGATCTCGTGCGACGTTTGCGAACCGATGGGCTTTGCAAACGTTGCATGCCGATCAATCAGACGTGATCATCGTACCGACACCGCGATCGGTCAGAATTTCAAGCAGCAAACAGTGTGGCACTCGGCCGTCAACGATATGAACGGATTGGACACCATTGCGCGCGGCATCCAAGGCAGAGGAAATCTTCGGCAACATCCCGCCGGAAATTGTCCCGTTTTCGAACAGCGCATCAATGGTTTTTGCTGAAAGCACACGCAAAAGTGTACCGTTTTGATCCAGAACACCCGTGATGTTGGTCATCATCAACAGTTTTTCAGCACCCAGCACTTCGGCCATCTTGCCAGCAACGACATCGGCATTGATGTTATAGGCCAAGCCGTCTTCGCCATAGCCGATCGGTGAAATCACTGGAATAAACTGATCGTCTTGTAATGCCTTGACGAGGGCGGGCTCAATTTTGGCAATATCCCCTACAAAACCGATATCGATAGGCAAGTTAGGATCTTCTTTGTTCGGCATCAGTTTTTTGACGGCCTGAATCATGCTGCCATCCTTGCCGGTGAGGCCCACGGCTTTGCCGCCCGCCTCATTGATCATCAACACGATATCTTGCTGTACTTGGCCGCCCAACACCCACTCGACGACCTCCATGGTGTCTTCGTCGGTGACACGCATGCCTTGAATAAAAGTCCCTTCCTTGCCAACCCGTTTGAGCGCATCGTCGATTTGCGGGCCGCCACCATGCACCACGACCGGGTTGAGGCCAAAAAGTTTCAGTAGCACCACGTCGTGGGCAAAGCTGCGTTGCAATACCTCTTCGGTCATCGCGTTACCGCCGTATTTGACGACGATGGTTTTACCGTGAAAACGTTTGATGTAAGGCAAACTTTCAGCCAGAACTTGTGCAACGAGATCCAGAGGCAGAGCGTGGCTGTTGGGAGTAGTCATATTGGTGATTTTGCGGACATCAACTAGGGTGGACGGAGAGCGCTTTTTCAAGCGTGCGATGAAAATCGGCTACATCATAATCGCCGAGGTAGCGTTTAATAATTTTGCCATTTTTATCTATCAAAAAAGCGGTTGGCGTTAATTTGACGTCACCGAACGCTTTGGCCAAATCTCCCATGGGGTCTAGCGCAACGGTGAAGGGCAGTTGCTTGGTTTCGGTGTAATTGATGACATAGCTCGCTGGGTCATACTGCATCGCGACGGCAACCGTTTCAAACCCTTGGTCGTGATATTGATTGTAGGTTTCGATGGTTTGAGGCATTTGCGCAACGCACGTCACACAGCTGGTAGCCCAGAACTTAACCAGCACGACTTTGCCTTTCAACCCCTGCGTTGTCACTTTTTGGCCCGTGATGGTTGAGAAAGTGACTAACGGCGCATCTGCGGCCGGCTTCAAGATCAGCCACGAGGCGATGCCGGCGATCGCCACAGCGAGAACGAGGCCCAACAGTTTTTTCATTTGATCGGCATCACTTGTACGCCAGTGCTTGATCCTTCAGGCATTGGGTTAGTTGCGGTATCAGTATTTCTGATGGGGGCGTTGCCGTTACTAGCACCATTGTTACTCGAGGCAGTAGACCCAGACAGCTCGTCAAGCTTGGCGGCTTGCTGAGGGGTGATGATGTCAAAAACCTTGTTGACGCTCTTGACCCCATTGACTCTGGAGGCAACCGTGGCGGCCAAATTGGCCTCTGTCTCGGTGACCAGGCCCATGAGATACACGTTGCCTTTTCTGACAACCGTCTCGATGGTTCTAGATGGAACGCCATTGGCGGTGCTCATGGAGGTAAACACTGAACTTGAGATCCACGCATCTTGCGATACGTCGCCAAAGGAAGACGTCGGGCCGACTGTCACCTCGTTAAGGACGGATTTCACGCCTTCAATGCCGCTGGCGATCTCGGCAGCTTTCTGGCGTGATTTTTCGCTCAGTGCCTCGCCGGTCAACAAGACTTTGCCCTGATAACTTTTGGTAGAAATGCTTGCTGTTGACTCGAACTCGGCCGAAAATTTACCAGCCGCTTTTAATTCGATGCCCTGATCGGTCACTTGCTGGCCGGTGGTTCGACGATCTCTCACGAGTGAGACGCCTTTGACGACCCCGCCAACGACCAAGGGGACGCATGCCTGCAACAGCAACGAGGTGGTGCTCGCCACCGCAATCCACAGCAGACTTTTCACTAAGACGGTACGCGCTCTCATTAGGCCGGATCCCCGAGGAGTAAGGAGTCAATGCCGTCACACAACATATGCAAAAGCAGGATGTGAACTTCTTGAATACGCATGGTTCGGTCGTGCGGGACGCACAAATGAACATCGTCTGGCTTGAGTAATTCTGAGATAAGACCGCCGCCCTTGCCAGTCAAGGCAATGACCCGCATTTCTCGTTCATGGGCTGCTTGAATCGCGAGCTGAACGTTCATCGAATTGCCACTGGTCGAGATGGCGACAAGAATATCGCCTGGTTGACCGAGCGCACTGATTTGGCGAGAAAAAATTTGGTCAAAACTGTAATCATTGCCCACCGCCGTGAGGATCGAGGTGTCGGTATTCAGGGTAATGCCTGCCAGTGGCAAACGATCACGCTCAAACCGGCCAACTAACTCAGCAATAAAGTGCTGAGCGTCGGCCGCTGAACCCCCATTGCCGCAAGCCAGAATTTTGGCATTGTTGGTGACCGCAGAAAAGCACAGCTCTATCGCCTGTCCCAGGGGTTCAGCCAGCGCCATGCTGCGTTGAGTCGCGGCAATGTGGTCTTCAAAATGTGCGTTGAGTTTTTCAGTGAAATCCATGGCTGTTTTCTGAGTTAAGTAACATAATTATCGCACTGATAGGCGATCCTGCATTGTATTTTTCAGCCACCTTATTTCGTCGGGTTCGAACGCGACGACATCAAAGCGGCAGATCGGTGTTTTTCCTGCAAAGTAGCAGCGAGTCAGCATCGGTAGGTAGAACTGCGCCGTGCGGATTAAACGTGCTTGTTTCGCACGATCGACACTGGCAGCAGCGCCTCCGAAGGCCTTGCTCGCACGCCGACGAACTTCGATGAAGGCCAGTACGTCAGCGTCCCTGGCAACCAAATCGACTTCACCGGTTTTGCAGGTGAGTCGGCGGGCCAAGATCTGCAGGCCTTGCTCGGTCAGCAGCGCCTCTGCGGTTTGTTCGAATCGTGATCCTGTGGTTTGTTGAAAGGTTGGGCGGGCGCTGTTGGGCAGCGACGTGTGACTTGTGGAAGGCGGCTGCGATGATCGCTCAGCCTGTCTTGCCCGACGCAACTTGAGTTGCCTCTTTCGCAGTGCCTGTTGTTGAGCCAGATGGCAACGGTAGGCGTCAAATGCTTGCATCGTATTGCGCCTCATTTTGTGGGGAGTGAGTCAAGGGTGGGGCTACACTGCCATGATCTCCACTCATTGGCGACGTGCTGTGAACGAAAATATCCATCTAGATGACCCGACACCGGATTGGGCCCGCCTCGTCAGCCGAGTCGATGCTCAATCGTGGCCTGCCGGCTGCCTATACGTGGTCGCGACGCCAATTGGTAACTTGGGGGATCTGACCTTGCGAGCGTGGCAAGCGCTCTGCCGAGCCGATGTGATTGCCGCTGAGGACACCAGATCCACCCGAGTCTTGTTGGATGCTTGGGGAGTGCAAACGCCGCTGATGGCATCACACCGCCATAATGAGGCGCAGGCAGCCGCCGCCATTGTTGAACGGCTGAGGGCTGGTGAGCGGGTGGCGCTCGTCTCTGATGCGGGCAGTCCAGCCGTGTGTGATCCCGGCGCCCGCGTAGTCGCTAGTGTCATCGAGGCGGGCTTTCGCGTTGTCCCTCTGCCGGGGGCAAGTGCGCTTATTTGCGCGCTGATGGCCGCGGGGGTCACCGACGATATGCACCCCGAATTCGTATTTGCCGGGTTTGCTCCAGCGAAATCCTTGGCAAGACAAAAATGGTTTAAACGATGGCTAGCGCAACCCCATACGTTGGTTTTCTACGAAACACCGCATCGAATTGCAGCGAGCTTGAAAGAGCTCGCTGAGATCGCGGGGGCTGAACGAAACGTGACCCTTGCGCGCGAGTTGACCAAGCGATTTGAACAACTGTGCACGATGCCCCTTGGGCAGACCGCGGACTGGATCGCGGCCGATGATCACCGCGAGCAAGGCGAATACGTGGTGATTCTGCATCCACAGCTCGTCAATGAAAACCAGGCGGGCGATGAATCAGCGGCTTTGATGGCAATGGATAGATGGATCGATGCAATGCTGCCCATGCTATCGGTCAGAGATATTGCCAAGATTGTTGCTCAGGCGACCGGCTTCGCACGGGATGCCGTTTACGCTCGAGCACTGGGGCGTAAAGGTGGCTGATCAGACCACTCGCCTGACGACTGATTCATGGGGCAGTGAGACTTGGCGTCATACCGGTTGCTGCCTGGATGGGGGCGATCGCTGCGCTCGCCTCGGTTCGATTTGAAAAAGGTCCGATCCTGACGCGATAGAGTTGGTTGGCTGTCGGTTCGACAAAAACGCGATGACCCAGACTTGCCGTGATTTGCCCGCCGATTTTGTCAGCAAGTGCCTGAGCCTTGGCCTGATCGCCAAACGCCCCGGCCTGCAAGAACATCGTCCCGGCGGGATACGATTTTGTTGAGGCATTGCTTTGATTCGCGCTGCTCGGCTGAGCCGCTGACTGACTTGTCGGTGGCGGTACTTGCCCTGGCGCTGGATCAAGAGGGCGGCCTTGCAAGAGCGTGCTAGATGGGCGTTGTGATTCGTTCTGGGTTGCGCTTTGCCATGACTCACTCGTTCTGCTTGGCGGTAACGGGGCCAGGGGAGGCGGTGGGTCCACCGGCTCTGCGCGGGCGACAGCACCGTTAGGTTGATTGCGATCCCAATTGCGGATTTGGTCTGGTGTAATTCGTTCGACGATGACTTCGGCGCTACCGGGCGATAAAAGCCCGAGTTTGTACGCGGCCACGTAAGATAAATCGATGATGCGATCATCGTGAAATGGGCCGCGATCATTGACCCTAAGCACCACGGTTTTTCCGTTGGATACCCGGGTCACTCTGACGTAGCTCGGGATGGGCAGGGTTTTATGGGCGGCAGTCATGCCATACATGTCATAGCGCTCGCCCGTTGAGGTTTGATGCCCGTGAAACTTTTTGCCGTACCATGATGCCAGCCCTTTCTCGCGATACGGGCCGCCTGAGGTATCCGGCACATAGCTTTTACCCAAGGTCGTGTACGGTTTACTGGCTCCACTGGCAAAAGGTTCGATTTTAGGCACCGCATCGGGCACTGCATCGAGATTGCTGGGTGGATTGGCCTCTGGGCCATCATCTTGATAGTAGCCACCCCCTCGACGAGAGTTGGTCGACGAACAAGCAGCTAACAAAGCAATCAAGAGGCAAATCAAAGTCACGCGCCATGCGCGCCATCGTGCAGACATGCTACTTCACCTCGATCTGATTCCGATGCCGGATCAGCGTATGCTCGTGATCGATAAATCGCTTAGCCAGTGATTCGACAACATACACGGATCGATGCTGGCCGCCGGTGCAACCGATAGCAATCGTTAAGTAGCTTCTCGTATCCTCCGTGTAATAAGGCAACCATTTTCGGATGAACGTTTCGATATCGTCGATCATTTGGCCGACTTCGTCAAAGTCGGCGAGCCAGTCTGCCACAGGCTTATCGCGACCGGTGAGCGGACGTAAGGCAGGGTCGTAGTGGGGATTTGGCAGACAACGAACATCGAACATCAAGTCTGCATCACGAGGGACGCCTTGCTTAAAAGCGAACGATTCGAAGGTGATCAATAGTGGCGCTCGGTCGGCCTGAACCAGATCACGCACCCAGGCCCTCAGTTGCCCCGGCGAAAGGCCCGAAGTGTCGATGACATGTTCCTGGTTGCGCAGGTCATCGAGCAGTTCTCGCTCTAAGGCGATGCATTGTTCGAGCGAGGCGGTGACGCTTTGCCCAGTGACGCGGTCGGATAGGGGGTGCCGTCTGCGGGATTCCGAGTAGCGAGCGATCAGCGTAGCGTCGTCTGCTTCGAGAAAGACGACACGCAGCGACGTGCCCATGGCGCGTAAGGAGGTGATCACGCCAGGCAACTCGTCAATTTCGTCGGGACTTCGAACATCGATAGCAACGGCCACAAGTTTGACCGCGCTGTCTCTCACCGAGGCAATAAATTCGGTCAAAAACCGGACGGGTAAGTTGTCGACACAGGTGTATCCCGAATCTTCGAGCAATCGCAACGCAACTGACTTCCCCGACCCAGAGATCCCCGTGATCAAAACAACCCGTAACGAGTTCATTTCACGTCGCCCTCCGCGATGGCCTGTGCTTGCCGCTCAAGGAATTCATTTAAGGTGTCAATGCCGCGCAGTTTCAAAATCGTATTTCGCACTGCCGCCTCGACAAGCACAGCGAGATTGCGGCCTGCAGCAACTTGCAACATCACCCGTCTAATTGGGCAGCCCATGAGATCTTGCGTTAATTCTTGTAGAGGCAGACGTTCAAACTTGTCTTGTGCGGTTGCTCGAACCAAATGAACGATGAGTTTGAGTTTCATTTTCCGGCGGACTGAGGTTTCTCCAAAAATCGTTCGGATATTCAACAGGCCTAAACCGCGCACCTCAAGCATGTTTTGCAGCAAAGTGGGGCATGTTCCCTCGATCATATTTGGGGCTGTTCTTGACAAATCGACGGCGTCGTCGGCGACTAAACCGTGCCCTCGAGAGATCAATTCAAGCGCTAATTCACTCTTGCCCAACCCTGACTCACCGGTAATCAGTACCCCGAGTCCAAGCACATCCAGAAATACCCCATGCACCGTTGTCCGAGGGGCAAGTCGACGACCTAAATAGATGCGCAACAGGTCAATCAGTTCTGCGGTGGGCATGGCCGTTGAAAGTAAAGGGACGTGGTTACGTTCACAGTTTTCAATCAGATCGTCAGTGGGGGAGAGCCCGTCGGCCACCATCAGCGCAGGCACCCCACCGGCCAGTAGCTCTTCGAGATGATGGACGCGCCGACGCAGATCGAAACGGCTGTAATAAGCCATTTCTTCTTGACCAAATACTTGTATGCGGGTGGGATGGATCAAATTCAAATGACCAATGAGATCAGCAGCTGCCATGCCATTGTCAGGGATCACTCGATCGGCGGCTGCCTCGCCAGCCAACCAGACAAACTTAATATCTTCACGGTTATCTTCGACGAGATCTTTTACTGTCAACATGGTCATAGCGCGTTTGCCCGGAGATATGAAGGCGGCTCAAAGAGAGCCGGTTGTTAGAAGATTGAAAACAATCTTAGTATCGGCCACTTGGTTCAGCTTGATACGAAGCGCTTCGTTCGACAGTCGCTCAGCGATTTCTGCGAGTATATCCAGATGTTGTTGCGTCGCCGTCTCTGGCACCAGCAAAATCAAGAATTGGTTGACCAGTTGACCATCGGGCGCGTCGAACGGGATCGCCTGGGGTATTCGCAGAAAGGCCGCAATCGGCTCTTTGAGGCCTTTGACTCGACCGTGAGGTAAGGCGATGCCGTAGCCGAGTCCGGTCGAACCGAGCCGTTCTCTCTCGAACAGTGCTTGGTAGACCGCAGACGATTCAAGACCGTGATTGTTTTCAAAAAGTAGGCCAGCTTGTTCAAAGACTCTCTTTTTGCTTGTCGCAGGTAAAGCGAGCAGAACGTTGTTCAATTTGAGCGTTTTGGCAAGAAGCGGCATGGATTCATTATTGCGGAAAGTTTGGTTCGTTGACAAGGCGAATCTATGAAAGTCTTAGTTTTCGAGGGGCTAAGCCACCCCGTTCGATCAACATTGCCTCACATTAAACAACTTTCTTGTCCTTGCCATTGTCTGACTGAAATCACAATGCTACGCTTGGTGCGAAATTCGCACCGAAGTGATCCGCCTTCAAACCTAGGGTTTTATGCGCAGCCTCATTCATTTTTTTGCTTTTTTAGTTTGCTTGGCGGGGGTATTGACTGCTGCTCAAGTCAATGCACAAGATGCTGGTACATTGCAACGCGAGTTGCAATTACAGCTCGAGCGGTCCAATCCCTCCCCCCCCGCTCAACCAGAATCTCCCCGAACGCCTAAACCACTCAAGCCGCTTGAACAGAAACGAGAGGTCAAAGGCTTTAAGTTCGAAGGCAACACGCTGGTGACCGAGTCACAATTGCAGGAGGTGGTTAAACCGTGGTCGAACACGCAAGTTAGTTTCAGCGACCTCAGCGACGTGACGACGGCCATTCGAAATCTATACGCTAAAGAGGGGCGTGTTGTTCAGGCGACGGTGCCGCCACAAGAAATTCGGGACGGTATCATCCTGATCAAAATAGTTGAAGGCAAACTCGGGCAAGTAATGATTGAGCCTGCAACCGAAGGCCAAGGCTTAAGAGTGCAAATCGGTCATGCACAGCAGTATTTCGGTCGCGCAAGCGATGGAACTCCCTACATCGATACCAGACCACTGAACAGAGCATTGATCTTGTTAAACGAATTGCCAGGTGTTCAGGCCACAGGCGGGTTCGAAGCGGGCGCCAATCCGGGCGAAAGTAACTTTCGCGTCAAATTAAACGATGGCCCGCTGTTCGCTGGACAAGTAGCGGCCAGTAATTATGGGTCGGCCAGCACTGGCATCGGGCAAGTCATCGCCAACCTCAGTGTCAATGATCCTCTCGGCTTTGGTGATCAAATCTCCCTTGATGCGATTCAATCTCTCGGTTCGACCTACGGTCAAGTTGGTTATTCAATCCCTGTGGGGCACGATGGCTGGCGCCTCGGTGCGCAAGCCAACGCGCTCACCTACCAAACGCTTGCTGGCTGGAGTTCAACGCAAGCAGAGGGCATTGCAGATACGGTGGGTGTGAATGCGACTTATCCATTATTGAGAGAGCCCGGTAACACTGTTAATTTGCGGCTCAATCTGGAGAGTCGGGGATACAGCAACAGCCAGTCAGGCACCAACATCAGCAACTATCAGATCGTCGCGTTTTCGACAGGGTTCAATGGCAGCTATGCAGACACGAGCCACTCGTTGGTGAGCTACAGCCTAACCGGCGTCTTGGGCAATCTTGTCATTAACAATGCCACACAGGCAGGACAAGATGCCGGCGGCCCCGGCACTGCTGGTACGTACAAGAAGGTGGGGCTCAACATCAGTCGCACCGACACACTCACTCAGCTGCCGGGCACGACCTGGCTCATGTCCTTGAACGGTCAACTGGCCAATGCGAACTTAAACAGTTCAGAACAGATTTATCTGGGCGGTGCCTATGGGGTCAGAGCCTACCCGTCGGGACAGGGTGGTGGGTCGCAAGGGGCAATCTTTACAAACGAGTTACAACATCGTCTCAATGAAAATTGGGTGGTAGGGGTCTTTGTAGACGTCGGTCTGGTGCAGCAATACGTCAACCTTTACAGCAGTTGGCAGGGGCTGACGAACGCTGACAACACCTATTTTTTAGCGGCTTTGGGGCCCACGCTTAAGTTTGAGTACGAAAAATTGCAGATAAGCGGGGCGCTCGCGCTGCGCTTGGGTAACAACCCGCTGTATAACGCTTCAGGTGAACAACTCAATGCGGACAATGCCTACAAGACGGTGCAATTGTGGGTCAAAGCAAGCTACGCCTTTTAAAAATGGTTTTTACCTTACACGTAAAAGCGAATTTATCCCATAGCTCAATCGGTTGGCTCTATGTAAGGTAGAGGGCATGTGCATGGTTGGGTAGCACCACCGATTGAAGCTCAATACTGAAATCTTCAGGTCAAGTGGTTTCAATTTTCGCTCTCTCGGTCATGGCCTTGAGCGGAAGGCAGGCTTATATGCCTTCATCGCGGCACTCAAATCAATCGCCACAGTCTGGGTCTTGCTGATGGCAACCATCTCTCACGCGGCACCCCCACCACCCAATACGTTGCCGGTGGGTGGCACGGTCAAAGCTGGGCAGGCAAGTATTACGCAGTCAGGCAACACGTTAACGATCAATCAAACAACGTCCAAAGCGATTGTCAGCTGGAATAGTTTTGACGTCGGCAAAAACGCGACCGTCAATTTTAATCAGCCCGATGCCAACGCCTCAACCTTGAACCGCGTGAACAGCGCGACCAAGTCGATGATCAATGGGGCGGTCAATTCAAATGGTCAAATCATTTTCGTCAATCCGAATGGCGTGGTGTTCGGCAAAGGCGCAGAAATCAACACTGGGGCCATCACAGCCACCACGATGGACATCAGGGACGCTGACTACTTGAATGGAACCATGAGTTACTCCGGTAACGGCACAGGCAAGGTGGTCAACAAAGGCAAGATCAATATCAACAGCCTCAATGGCTACATTGCGTTAATGGCGCCAGAGGTTAAAAATGAGGGGGTGCTCAGTGCCACGTTGTCTGGCAGTAATGCGATTGCCCTTGTGTCAGGTCAGAAAGTCACCTTGAAAATACAGTCTTTGTGTCTGGCACCACACACAGTTATACGATCACACCGGCCACGGCCTTCTTGTCGACTGCCAAAACGTATGACACCACCAGTACTTTTTCAGCCTCGGCGTTCACGGTAGCTGGGGTCAATGGCGAAACACTCACCTTGGTCAATAACGGCGAGTCTTTGGCGGTGGGATCAAGTGCGAATGCTGGATCGCACACCTTCTTGTCGTTGGGTAGCCTCGCGCTGAGCAATGGCACCATCGGTAGTATGGGTTTGGCAAGCAACTACGTATTGCCAACGCCGAGTTCGGTGAACTATATGATTATTCCCGCAACGGCAAGCGTCTCTGCGGTCAAAACTTATGACGGCACAAATAGCTTTACGCCATCCATGTTTACCGCGGCCGGTGTCAATGGTGAAACGTTGAGCCTGACGACTTACGGGCCATTTTCAGCCTTGAGTTCGAGCGCCAATGTGGGATCGTATGCGTTTACGACGCTCGGGGGGCTGACCTTAGGTAACGGGACGTCCGGCAGCGTGGGTTTGGCCAGTAATTATGTACTTCCCACGGCAAGTTCAGTGACCGGCGTGATCAACGCACTGCCCGTGGCTGATACGTCGAGTGTTGTCGTTGCCTCATCCAGCGCCTCATCGAGCAACACGAGTTCGTCGACACCAACTACTTCAACCACCACCGTGTCGACGACCGCGACGCCTACCACACTGGTGGCGGCGACGACAACCAGCGTCCAGGCGGTCAACACCGTGATACCTGTGGTCTCGCAAATTGTCGCGACCACACAAAATATCGTGTCGACAGTCACGAACGCCGTCATTAGCACTGCCACTGCTGCTGGTCAAACAACGTCGCCCACAGGGGGAGAATCAGTCGCTGGCTCAAACGGGACTGCTGCCAATGCAGCTGCTAGCAACGCAGGCGACGGATCTGCCTCGTCGCCTGCGACCGATGGTGCAACGGCCAGCGCGTCGTCAAGTGCAGCTGCGGCGACCTCTAGCGCTGACGGCGGCGCGACCAGTGCCTCTTCCGCGTCTGATGCGACTGTGCCTGGAGCTACCTCTGGCGCTGCGAGTTCAGGCGGCACACCGGCCTCAGGTGGCAATGCCGGGGCGACCACAGGCGGTACGGCGACCGGTCCTAACGCTGGCGCCGGCGCCACGAGGTCGGGTGCGTCGAGTACCACTGGCCCGAGCGCAAAATATGCGGGCAAGTATGCAACTGGGGCTGATGGCAAACGAGTGGCAACGACGGGAACGACGAGCGCCAAACCTGCTGCTGCTAACGCACCTTCGGCAAAATACACTGGGAAATACGCCACCGGTGCGGACGGCAAACGGTTGGCAGCGCCGACAACGGCAACAACCGCCAAACCGACCGCTGCCAACGCACCATCGGCTAAATATACGGGCAAATATGCCACCGATGCAGATGGCAAAAGAGTGACGAGCGCGGCAACGGCGACGACGAACAAAGCAGCGACCGCTGCCAACGCACCTTCTGCCAAATACACCGGTAAATATGCCAGTGGGGCACGTAACGGTGCAGCGGCAACGCCGAGAACCGCGGCTGCAGCGGTTGCTGTCGCCGGTCGGGCAGAAAAATATGTGGGAAGAACAGACCCGAATGCTGCTAACGTGATTACCTTTAGTGGCGGAGCTTTCACCAGTGCTGGCTTCAATCCAGCCCTTCCTGTCCCTGAGGTGAAGGGTGGGCTCGACTCAACGGCGATGTTGATGGTTGCGGGTCAAGTGTCTGGCTCGACGATTGAAACGGGCGCTGGCAGTAACGTCAAAACGGGTAGCGACAAAAAAGGAAGTGGATCTCAAAGTGCGTTTGAAAGCACTGAGTCAACGAATTTGATGTCAACCTTGAATGTTTTAGTGGCTCCTTAAAGTGACATGGTTTTTATAGGATATGGATATGCTTGACTATCTTCACACGCTACCCAATGTGGCGCTCTTCTTTGTGATTATGTCCTCGGGTCTCCTGGTAGCCGTTGTCATCCCGTTTTTTATTCGCTGGAAATTTAAGTTGCAACCCAACGACCCGCTCTCCAAGGGGGCTGCTGAGGCATACAAGATTGCCGTTTCCATTACGCTTTTATTGTTTGCGGTCTCGTTGGTACGGGTGCAAGGCGATCATCGAAATGCCGAGGATATCGCCGCGAAAGAGGTCGCACTGACACTGAAGCTAACGGGTGCTTTATCTGTTTTTGGTGGACCGGATGCGGAAGAATCTGTCGAAGATTTGAAAAATTACACCTACTCCGTCGCCAAAGATGAGTGGCCACTGATGGCAAAGGGACAGTCCAGTGATGTGACGGCCAGCCTCTTGGCTGACCTGACGCAGGGAATCGGGCTATTAACCCCCGAAAACGCCAAGCAACAAATGGCTCGAGTCGAAATTGGTCTCACCATCAGTCAGCTAACGGATGCAAGGCAAGCACGGTTAGCAGCCGCGAAAGTGAGACTACCAGATTATTTGCAGCAGGCCATTACGTTTGCGCTCATACTGGTGATCGTACTAGGGTGGCTGGAAACCCCGTTGCCTCGCCTTGTTGGCTATGCGGGTGGGGTAATCACTGGATTTTCAGTCTTACTGACGCTGTTGATTCAGGCGGCGGGTGTCTTTGTTGGGCAGAGCGCCGTCGATCCCTGGAGTATTCCCGGTTGGTGAGACAACGAACGGGACCCGGCCGGTGAGCAATGCCAAAGCCCCGTTCTGTCTGCGCTTCGCGCTTACGCTGCCTCTAGCGCCTGTCGCTTAGCAGCCATATGGCCGTGATGATGGGTTCGGTCTTTATGCTGTATGACCTTGCGATCGATTTTGTCGACGACGATGTCAATTGCGCTGTAGAGATTCTCTTCACTCGATTCGCAATGAATGTCTTTACCCGGGACATGCAAGGTGACTTCTGCATGGTGCTTTAGGGGTTCGACCGAAAGCATGACTTGTATATCAATGAGTTGATGGAAGTGACGAGCCACACGTGCCATTTTCGTGTGAACGTATTCCCGGATGGAAGGTGTGACTTCGAGATGATGACCAATGATGCTAATGTTCATGGACTGCACTCCTGCACAGATGGTGGGTTTTTTGCGCGGCTGCGCGGTGTTGGTACTGTCAGTGCTCCTTTGCAATTTTGTGACAGTTCCAGTTTACCCACTTGGATAAGAAAATCAAGCGCCTATTGATACTGAGGCACGACTCCTTACATCTTGAAGTGCTCGCCCAGATAAACCTTACGAACATCGGCATCTTCGACGATCTCTTTTGGGCTGCCGGTAATCAGCACCCGCCCTTCGTTGATGATATAGGCCCGATCACAGATGCCAAGTGTCTCGCGAACATTGTGATCGGTAATCAAAACGCCGATCCCGCGGCTTTTCAAAAAACGCACAATCCGTTGAATTTCGATCACAGCAATAGGGTCTACCCCTGCGAACGGCTCGTCTAGCAGGATGAATCTCGGGCGTGTCGCCAAGGCACGGGCAATTTCCACCCGCCGGCGTTCCCCGCCGGATAGGGATAAGGCCCCGTTACCTCGAATGTGCGTGATCTGCAACTCATCCAAAAGTACATCAAGCTGCGCTTCAATTTGACGTCGGGAAAACTTTTCACCTTTTTCATCGATCTGCAGTTCAAGTACAGCACGAATATTTTGTTCGGCAGTGAGTCGTCTAAAAATCGAAGCGTCTTGAGGCAGGTAGGATAACCCCCGATGTGCACGCTTATGGATGGGCATCGTCGTGATCGTCGTGCCATCGATCTCGATGCGACCAGCATCAGCGGGGACGAGGCCCACAATCATATAAAAACTGGTGGTTTTACCGGCGCCATTGGGGCCGAGTAGGCCGACAACCTCGCCACTATCGACTGAGATGGAGACGTCTTGCACCACCATCCTGCCCCCATAGGATTTACGAAGTCCGGTCGCCAATAGGCTACCAGGGCGATCAAGGGCTATTTTTTCAAACGTCGACGAGCGATTTTTTTGTTGCATGTGTGAGACTAGTTTGCTGTTTTTTTGATTTTGCAAGCGGCAATGGCTGCGTCAACTTTAGATCGTGGTTGTGCGACAGATCTCACGCGACCACCATTGGTGCCTGCGTCTGGGCCGGCAAAGGCTTCATAGATATCTGTCTTCTGATGGTATCTGACCTTTTGCCCGTTGATGGTATCGAAACGGTCACCACAGATGTAGCGCGTCACAATGGCGTGGCCGATCAAATCGAATATTTCTTCTTTCCCATCGTATTCAGCACGGTCACCAATCCCCTCGAGCACCTCGAACGTCTCGGGACGTTCTTGCCGGATAAAGACACGCTTGCCCTTATCGACCGTTGCCGTACCAAATTGAAAACCATCTTTGTCTTCGTGCATTTTCAATACGTCTGAATTCAAGGTCAGCAAGCCACGGGTCATGACAACATTACCGGTAAAGGTGCTCTCGCTCTTGGTGTCATCGTAATGCAGCGTGTCAGACACAATCAACGTGCTTGGATCTTCTTTTGGTGGATCGCCGGGTTTACCTGAGGCCGCCTCTTTAAGCGTCGCTGCATGGGTCAGGCCAGAGAGGACGCAGAGGGAAAGCGCAAGGACAATACGGGAAAGTGAAGGCAAGGTAGTAGTCATGGTTTTTTCTTGGATTCAGCGGGCGTTAAGCGGTCTCGGGAGTCTTTGGGAACAATATCAACATCGGTGGATTTAAGCACGTCCAGCTGTTGCGTATTGTTGTTGTAACGCATTCCGATGCCATTCATTCGTGATCTTCCACTGACCATCACCGCGGGCAGCGTGGTGTAGGTGATATCTTCTTTGACCAGCATGGTGATTTGCTGGCTGATAAAGTTGAGCGCCTGTCTTTTCGGATCGGCCAGTCGCAACAACACCGCATCCCCATCCATGACGATGCGGTTGCCGTCGTCATAA
Organism: Jezberella sp.; assembly: GCF_964834465.1. NCBI lineage: Bacteria > Pseudomonadati > Pseudomonadota > Betaproteobacteria > Burkholderiales > Alcaligenaceae > Jezberella > Jezberella sp. The sequence continues at coordinate 180,388 of NZ_CBAZRM010000002.1, read as the reverse complement.
ATAGTCGCTCTTTTCGCGGTTGCCACCGTTAATGGGTTGCTTTTACGTAAGCCGTAGGCTCGGGGGGTGGTAACTTCATAGGACAAGTCATCGGGGTAGTGAACCATCAAGTCCCCCTCGAAACGGTGAATCACCATGCCGTCAACGTCAGTGCGCAAGATCACAAAGTTTTTAGACCAGTTGTCACGCTCGTGCGTCAATCTTGGTGGCGGGTCAACTTGAACTGCGTTCTGAGCATACTCGGACGCCCACCAAGTGCCAAGCACCAAGGCGATCATGAGCCCGAGAGAGAAAAGGGTAGAGAAGCGTTCTTTCATGGATTACTGAATGGTCCCGGCACCGAGGCCGTGAGGTTGAAAATAAACGCCGAGTCTGTGCTGTGCCGCCAGGATCAAATCTGCGCATTCGCGAGCGGCCCCTTGCCCCCCCGAGCGGGTCGATACCCAATGAGCTGCCTGGGCAATATAACCAGGCGCATCAGCAACCGTCGCGGCAAAGCCGGCACGCTGCATCGCCGGGATATCAATCAGATCGTCACCCATGAACCCAGTTTGACTGAGCGCAATGCCATGTCTGGTCGCAATTTCAACGAGCGCCGCACCCTTATCGCGTACGTTCTGCTTGACTTCTGCAATCCCCAGCTCAGCAGCACGTCGTTCGACGATAGGCCCTTCTCTGCCTGTGATCAGGGCCACCACGATGCCGCTCGTCGACAGCATTTTAAGCCCATGACCGTCAAGCGCATTGAATCGTTTCATGACCTCGCCATGATCCGAATACCAGAGGCTGCCGTCGGTTAACACACCATCGACATCGAACGCCATCAAGCGCAAATTTGCTAAACAGGTGCGCACCGCTGGCGCGATTTTCGCTAAAACGAGGGATTCAGCAGGATGAGGTAAGGGCTTTTTGATTGGCATAAGCAGTTAGATTACCTTAGCAGCCATTAAATCGTGCATGTGAATGGCCCCCACCAGGTGTTCAGCGTCGTCTATTACCAGCATTTGACTAATCCGCTGACTGTCCATCAGGGCGGCGGCATCGACAGCCAGTGCGGTGGCTTTGATCTGTCGAGGATTTTTCCCCATCCCAGCGCTGACAAGTAGGCCCCTCACGTCGCCGGCTCGCTCGATGAGGCGACGCAAATCGCCGTCGGTAAAAACCCCAACGGGTTTGCCTGCGTGGTCTAAAACAATGGCCATGCCCATGCCTTTGTGTGACATCTCTTCAAGTGCCTGAGAAACTGTCGCGTTCTCTTGAACGATCGGCAAGGCGGGCCCAGTTCTCATCACGTCAGCAACGCGCGTGAGCAACTTTCGACCTAAGGCGCCGCCAGGATGTGATCTCGCAAAATCGGCCGCATCAAACCCGCGACTCTCAAGGCAGGCAACGGCCAGCGCATCACCTAATGCCAAGGCTGTTGTGGTGCTAGAGGTCGGTGCCAAATTCAACGGACAAGCTTCCTGACTGACCGACGCATCTAAGTGAATGTCGGCGAGCCTCGCCAATTCTGATTGCGGATTGCCGGTCATGGCGATCACTTTCACCCCAAGGCGATGTGCCGCGGGCAAGATGGTCAAAATCTCATGACCTTCGCCAGAGTAAGACACCGTTAACAGGACATCATCGTTAGCTAACATCCCAATGTCGCCATGAATGGCTTCTGCGGCATGTAAAAAAAAGGCGCGAGTCCCTGTCGATGCAAGTGTTGCGGCAATTTTTCGGCCGATATGACCAGTTTTGCCCAAACCACACACCACCACGCGGCCGGTACAGCCGAGTAAGGTCTCTACAGCGGTGACAAAGGTCGGGCCCAAGCGGGTTCGCAGCTCAAGAATGGCTTGCGCTTCGAGCTGTAGCGTTTGAAGGCCGCAGGCGAGCGTTTTGGCTGATTGATCAGGGTTAAATGGCAACATTCGGCCATTTTAGCCTTTGATCAGCGGACGAGCCATGAATGGCAGGCTACAGTATCGAATCGGGCGATTTGAAATCTCCCCCGAGGGTTCGTTGCAATTCATCTTGACTTCATTTATCGAGAGTATTATGTCTGCTGCCAGTGCCGCTTCTTCTAGCAATTCATCTGTGTTCAAGCCCGTGCTGGGCACCCCAGGCTCGCCGTCCGCGCTGAAAGTCATGTTGCTGGGCTCGGGTGAGCTTGGCAAAGAGGTCATTATTTGCCTGCAACGGCTTGGGGTCGAAGTGATCGCGGTCGATAGATACGCTGACGCGCCCGGACAGCAAGTCGCTCATCGCGCGCACGTGATCGCGATGACCGATCGCAACGAACTCAAGCGCATCATTGAACTTGAGCAGCCGGATTTGGTGGTGCCAGAAATCGAGGCGATTGCCACCGATCTGCTGGTTGAGCTCGAAGCTGCGGGCAAGATCCGGGTGACGCCGACGGCCCGAGCGGCGCAGCTCACCATGAACCGCGAGGGAATCCGGCGATTGGCAGCAGAAACCCTTGGGCTACCCACCTCACCCTATCGCTTTGCAGACTCACCTGAGCAATTGCGCGAGGCGGCGGCTCACGTCAAATATCCTTGTTTGGTCAAGCCAGTGATGTCATCCTCTGGTAAAGGGCAGTCTGTGCTGCGTGGCCCAGAAGATGTAGATTCAGCCTGGGCCAAGGCCAAGCAAGGTGGGCGAGTCGGGGCCGACCGTGTGATCGTCGAGGGATTTATTCAGTTTGAATACGAAATCACTCTGCTAACCGTGCGTGCGGTGGGCGCGGATGGCAAAATCGCGACGCATTTCTGTGCGCCCATCGGGCATCTTCAGGTCGATGGTGACTACGTTGAAAGTTGGCAGCCTCAGCAGATGTCACCCTTAGCGCTTGAGCGTTCACGTCGAATTGCCGCTGAGGTCACGGATAATCTCGGCGGACAGGGTATTTTTGGTGTTGAGTTATTTGTGTCGGGGGACGATGTCTGGTTTTCAGAGGTCAGCCCACGACCTCATGATACGGGTCTGGTCACACTGGTTTCGCAAATGCAAAGCGAGTTTGAGTTACATGCACGGGCCATGCTTGGGTTGCCAGTCGATGCTTCCTTGCGCAGCCCAGCTGCTAGCAGCGTGATCTATGGTGGTGTCGATGCCCAAGGGGTTAAATTCGAGGGCGTCGCAGAGGCCTTGGCTGAACCGGGTACCGATATCCGTTTGTTTGGCAAACCCGAGTCTTTCACGAAGCGGCGTATGGGTGTCGGATTAGCCTATGCACCAACTGTGGCACTGGCGCGAACCCGCGCTCGCGCTGTCGCTCGCGCAGTTAAGGTGGTCGTATGAACCAAGCGTCGCTTGATCAATCGCCCGTCGTTCGGGTGAGCTCATTGATTCGAGCGGTCCCAGACTGGCCTCAGCCAGGCGTGACGTTTCGAGACATTACGCCGCTCTTACAAGATGCTCACGCATTCCGAGTGTTGATCGATCTGTTTGTTTATCGTTATATGGGTAGCCGCATTGACTTGGTGGTTGGGATTGATGCGAGGGGTTTTATTGTTGCCAGTGCGCTTGCCTATGCGCTAGGGGCGGGGTTTGTGCCTGTGCGTAAGCAAGGTAAGCTGCCTGCCCAGACCTTTACCGAGTCTTACAGTCTTGAATATGGTCAGGCAACGGTTGAGATTCATCGCGATGCAGTCAAACCTGGCCAACGAGTTTTACTGCTCGATGATTTGGTCGCAACGGGTGGCACCATGTTGGCCGCTATTCATTTGCTGCAAAAACTGGGTAGTAACGTCGTTGAAGCTGGTTCGATTGTAGATCTACCTGCGCTCGGCGGGTCGCGCGCCATCGCTGACACGGGTACGCCGTTTTATAGCGTGTGCCAGTTCTCGCATGACTAACCGCTACAGAAAAAGCCGATAAGCAGGGTTTTCAGTTTCGTTGCAATAGGGGTAGCCCACCTCTTCTAGAAAGAGTCTGAAGGCCTTCTTTTGGCCGAACGGTAATTGGATACCGACCAACACTTGCCCGAAATCCACCCCCTGATTGCGATAGTGAAACAGGCTGATATTCCAGCTGGGTTTCATTGAGTTCAAAAATCTCAATAAAGCCCCGGGTCGCTCGGGAAACTCAAACCGGTAAAGCACCTCATTGGTCGATAAGCCAGATTTGCCGCCGACCATATGGCGCAAGTGCGTTTTGGCCATTTCGTCTTGGGTCAAGTCGATCGTGTCGAAACCATGCTTGCGAAAACTCGCCGCGATGCGGTCTGGCTCTGACGCGTTGTTGATGTGAATACCCACAAACACATGGGCTTGCTTGGTATCCGACATTCGATAATTGAACTCAGTCACGTTACGATTGCCGACCAGTTCGCACAAGGCGCGAAAACTGCCGGGCTGCTCAGGCAGTGTTACTGCGAAAACCGCCTCGCGAGCCTCACCCACCTCGGCCCGCTCGGCAACGAAACGCAAGCGGTCGAAATTCATGTTTGCACCGCAAGCGATGGCGACGAGTGTGCGGCCTTTCATTTTGTGATCGATGGCATATTGCTTGGCGCCAGCGAGGGCCAATGCGCCGGCAGGCTCGAGCACGCATCGCGTATCCTGAAAAACATCCTTGATGGCTGCGCAAATCGCATCTGTGTCAACGCAGATATAGTCATCGACATAAAGCTTTGCCAGCCGAAACGTCTCAGCGCCCACCAGTTTGACGGCAGTGCCATCTGAAAACAGCCCGACTTCGTTCAAATGAACACGCTTGCCCGCTTGCACGCTTCGCATCATCGCGTCTGAGTCAAAGGTTTGCACACCGATAATTTTGATTTCAGGACGTAACTGTTTGACATAGGCGGCAATCCCGCTGATCAGACCCCCACCGCCAATCGCTACAAAAATGGCATCGATCGGATCGGCGTGTTGACGTAGGATTTCCATGCCAATCGTCCCTTGGCCGGCAATCACATCTGGATCGTCAAACGGGTGAACAAAGGTCAGTTGAAGCTTTTTCTCTAGCGTGACGGCGTGGCTGTACGCATCAGAAAAGCTATCTCCCCAGAGAATGACTTCGGCGCCTAGCGCTCTGACTGCATTGATTTTGACTTGAGGGGTCGTTGTTGGCATCACGATAACGGCTTTACAGCCCAGCTTTTGGGCAGAGAGCGCGACCCCTTGAGCGTGGTTGCCGGCTGACGCTGCAATGACCCCTTTGGCAATCGTCGAGCCTGGCAGGTGTGCCATTTTGTTGTAGGCACCTCGCAATTTGAAGCTGAAGACGGCTTGCGTATCTTCGCGCTTCAAGAGAATGGTGTTGCCGGACCGCTGAGACGTTTGAGGTGCAATTTCGAGTGGGGTTTCTATTGCAACGTCGTAAACCTTAGAGGTCAGGATGCGTTTGAGGTAGTCGTAGGCCATGGCTGCAAGCTTCTGTGCTAAGAAAGAGTTGTCCTGATTATCCCACGCCCAAGGCGGGTACTAACAGCCAAGCCCGCTATGGGGTTATTTCTAGCAATGTAGATGGATGACTTACACTAGGGTTTGCACCAGAAAAAAGAGCTTCCCAGCGCATGAATGCCCCCCTTTCCAGCCATTTATTGATAGCGTCCCCCGAGTCTGACGGACAGGCACGGTTACGTGAAATCCCCTACAACTACACCTCTTTCTCCGATAAAGAAGTGGTTCGTTGTTTATTGGGTGAAGATGCGTGGGCACTGCTGTTTGATTTGCGCGGTGAGCGAAGGACTGGGCGATCCGCGCGCATGCTCTATGAGGTGCTCGGGGATATCTGGGTCGTTCGTCGCAATCCTTACTTGCAAGATGACTTGCTCGATAATCCCAAGCGGCGCGGCTTGTTGATCCAGGCGATGCAACATCGTTTGGCTGAAATCGATAAGCGTCGTGATCTCGACATCAGCGCGCGAGACGATAAAGTTGCCGCGCTCCTTGATCGAGCTCGGCAGGCGGTGATGGCCTTCGAGGCAGAGTTTGACCGCACGGCTGAGCTACGGGCTCGGGTCAAGCGAGTGTTGGGCAAGCTCACCGCACGCGACAACATCAAATTCGATGGCTTGTCGCGCGTGTCGCATGTCACGGATGCGACCGACTGGCGAGTTGAATATCCTTTTGTGGTCTTGACGCCGGATACAGAAGCTGAAATTGCTGGGCTTGTGCGTGGGTGTATCGAACTCGGGCTGACCATTGTCCCCCGAGGCGGCGGGACGGGGTACACCGGTGGCGCGATCCCGCTGACCTGGAAGTCAGCCGTGATTAATACTGAAAAGCTCGATACATTGGGCACGGTCGAACTGAGCGATTTCCCGGGGGTCGACACCAAAGTGGCGACCGTCAGAGCAGGCGCGGGCGTCGTCACCAAGCGAGTGTCTGAGGCGGCAGAGCAGGCTGGTTTTGTGTTTGCGGTTGATCCTACCTCTGCTGAGGCCTCTTGTGTGGGTGGCAACGTCGCCATGAACGCTGGCGGTAAAAAGGCCGTGCTTTGGGGTACCGCGCTCGACAATCTCTCTTGGTGGAGGATGGTCGACCCTGATGGCAATTGGCTCGATGTCACACGCCTTGGGCACAACTTAGGGAAGATTCATGATGCGCCCATGGTGCGTTTTGAGCTGAAGTGGTCTGATGGATTGCGGCCGGCAGGCGAGAAAGTGCTGCGAACAAAAATCCTTGAGATAGAGGGCGCACGGTTTCGTAAAGCGGGGCTGGGTAAAGACGTCACTGATAAGTTTCTGTCTGGATTGCCTGGTGTGCAAAAAGAAGGGTGTGATGGTTTGATTACGGCGGCGACGTGGGTGTTGCATCGTATGCCCAGTCATACCCGTACTGTCTGTCTTGAGTTCTTTGGTCAAGCCCGAGATGCGATCCCATCGATTGTTGAAATTAAAAACTACCTTGATGGTGAAGGTCGAGCGAAAGGCGCTTTACTAGCCGGTCTTGAGCACTTGGATGAGCGCTATTTGCGAGCCGTCGGTTACTCGACCAAGAGCAAGCGTGGGCTATTGCCCAAGATGGTGTTGTTCGGCGACATCGTGGGCGACGATGAGTCAGTGGTCGCTGCGGCAACAAGCGAAGTGGTACGGCTAGCCAACACGCGCCACGGTGAAGGCTTTATTGCCGTGAGTGCCGAAGCACGCAAGAAATTCTGGTTGGATCGTTCGCGCACAGCGGCGATTGCGCGGCATACCAACGCCTTCAAAATCAATGAGGACGTCGTTATTCCTTTGGATCGGATGGGTGAGTACACAGACGAAATTGAACGCATCAATATCGAACTATCCGTCAAAAATAAGTTGCGCTTGCTCGAAGGTTTGCGCGCGGCGCTGTCGGGTCACTTGCCGATTGCGAAACTCAATCGCGCGACGGAAGAGGGTGTGTCGATCGAAGAAGCGCTCAACGAAAAACGCGATGCCGCCCTTGATATGTTGGGCAACGTGCGGATTCGCTGGCAATGGGTCTTGGATCATCTGGATCAATCACTGGACACGGCATCTGAGGCATTGGGGCAGGTCGGCTACGCAGCATTGTTACCCGTGCTGCATGATCGCCTGAGTCAGCAACCCGATGCTCGAGTTTTTGATCTGGTCCAGGACCGGACGATCCGTGTTTCATGGAAACTCGAGGTCAAAACCGTACTCGAGGGTTTGTTTGGTGGCACGGATTTCTCACCGGTACTCACCGATTTATACGCGGTGCACGAAAAAACGTTGAAGAGTCGCGTGTTCGTCGCCCTGCATATGCATGCGGGCGATGGCAATGTACATACCAATATCCCTGTCAATTCTGACGATTATGCAATGTTGCAAGAGGCCAACGAAACGGTTGTGCGGATCATGCAGATTGCCCGTAAGCTGGATGGCGTCATTTCAGGCGAGCATGGTATTGGCCTAACCAAATACGAATTCTTGACGCAAGAAGAGCTCGACCCCTTTCAGCAATACAAACGCGACATTGATCCGGACGATCATTTCAATGCGGGCAAGTTAATGCCGGGGGCTGACTTGCGTCATGCCTGGACGCCCAGTTTCGGTCTGATGGGGCATGAGTCATTGATCATGCAGCAAAGCGACATCGGGGCGATCAGTCATTCGATCAAAGATTGTTTGCGTTGCGGTAAGTGCAAGCCCGTTTGTGCGACGCACGTCCCTCGGGCGAATCTGCTTTACTCACCCAGAAATAAAATTCTGGCGACGTCGTTGCTCATCGAGGCGTTCTTGTATGAAGAGCAAACTCGTCGTGGTATCAGCCTCAAGCACTGGGAAGAGTTTGAAGACGTCGCGGATCACTGTACTGCCTGTCATAAGTGCTATAACCCCTGTCCGGTTGACATCGATTTTGGCGATGTGTCGATGAATATGCGCGCCGTGTTGCGCCGCATGGGTCATAAATCTTTCAACGCAGGCACGACGGCTGCCATGTTCTTTTTGAACGCTAAGGATCCTGCGACCATCAATGCCACACGTAAAGCCATGGTGGGCGTTGGTTACAAAGCACAGCGCCTTGCGCATGATTTTTTATCGAAATTTGCCCGTAAACAAACTGAAAAACCACCTGCGACGATTGGTAAGCCACCGATTCGCGAACAAGTTGTGCATTTCATCAATAAGAAAATGCCTGGCGGTCTGCCGAAACAGACGGCGCGTAAATTGCTCGATATTGAAGATGCCAATTATGTGCCGATTATCCGAGATCCAAAACAGGCAGCAGAGACCGAAGCGGTTTTTTATTTTCCTGGTTGCGGCTCTGAGCGACTGTTTTCTCAAGTGGGTTTGGCAACTCAGGCCATGCTCTGGCACGCCGGAGTCCAAACCGTCTTGCCCCCTGGCTATCTCTGTTGCGGCTATCCGCAGCGCGGCAACGGCATGCAAGATAAAGCCGAACAAATCATCACCGACAATCGAGTTTTATTTCATCGAGTGGCCAATACCCTGAACTATCTTGATATCAAGACGGTGGTGGTCAGCTGCGGTACCTGTTATGACCAGTTGGCAGGTTACGAGTTTGAGAAGATATTCCCTGGCTGTCGTTTGATCGATATTCACGAATATTTGCTTGAGAAAAATATCAAACTCGAGGGTGTTCAGGGTGTGAGATACATGTATCACGATCCTTGTCATTCGCCGATGAAGTTACAAGACCCGATGAAAACCGTGAAATCTTTGGTGGGCGATTCAACCATTAAAACCGATCGTTGCTGTGGCGAAGCCGGCACGCTGGCTGTCTCTCGCCCTGATATTTCGACGCAGATCCGCTATCGTAAAGAAGAAGAGTTGACTAAAAATACGGCAACACTGCGCAGTGATGGTTATACCGGCGAGGTCAAAATGCTGACATCGTGCCCAGCTTGTTTGCAGGGCTTATCGCGCTTTGAACAGGATACAGGCGCTAAGTCAGATTACATTGTTGTTGAAATGGCCAAACATATTCTGGGTCCGAACTGGCTTGAGGATTATGTTGCGCGCGCCAATGATGGCGGAATTGAACGCGTGCTGGTGTAGCCAAAGGTATCGTATGCAAACAGACATCCGACTGGCACGGGCTTCTGACACTAGCCGCTGACCCATTGATCGCAACGCTTAAAAACCAATTTGAATGCCTTCTGTCTGCAGCGCTACTCTGATGGCCTTGGCAAACTCAACGGCCCCCGGTTGATCCCCGTGGATACAAAGTGTATCCGCGCGTACTTTAACCACCGTGCCATCCTGTGCGGTCAGCGTACCGGTCTTAATCATTTGCAGAACCTGAGCAATCGTTTGTTTGACGTCGGTAATCATGGCGCCGGCTTGAGTTCTTGGCGTTAACGTACCGTCGGCCTGATAGGTTCTATCACCAAAAACCTCGCTCTTGGCCGTTAGACCAATTTTTTCAGCGATCGAAATCATGTTGCTGGCGGCGAGCCCAAAGAACACCAGATTTTTGTCGACATCATAAGTTGCCTGTGCCAAGGCGTGAGTTAATCCTTCGTTTTTGACAGCCATGTTGTAGAGCTGACCGTGCGCTTTAACGTGTTGCAGTTTTGCGCCTTGTGAGGCTGCGACTGCGGCTAGCGCACCGATTTGTACGACCATCATGTCATAAGCTTCTTGATCCGTGATTTTCATATCACGACGACCAAACCCCTGCAGGTCTGGCAGGCCGGGGTGGGCCCCGAGACCCACCTTGTTTTTGAGCGCCGCGGCCACTGTTTTTCGCATCGTGGCCGGATCGCCACCGTGAAAACCGCAAGCAATATTCGCAGATGACACGAAAGGCAAAATGGCATCGTCGTTGCCCATTTTCCAGGCGCCATAACTCTCGCCCATGTCGCAGTTCAAATCGATACGTAAGGTCATTTGAGGCAGATTCCTTTGAGGGTTCAAGGGCAGCGTTGTATTGTCATCACGACAACGCCTGCCCCGAGAGCATTTTTTCAATGGGTTTAAGGGTGGTGGCGAGTTTCTCGAAAGCCTGTGCTCGTGCCAAATCAAGTGCTTGCGCGTCTTCGAGTTCGATGCACTGAAACTTCACGTGATCACCGGGTGCCAGTTGGGCGAGTAGCGGCAGATCGACACTAGCGACGTAGGCGATTTTTGGATACCCCCCAGTCGTTTGAGTATCGGCCATCAACACAATTGGCTGACCGCCCGCAGGCACTTGGATTGTGCCGAAGGTGGTGGCCTCAGAGATCATTTGGCGTGGCTGACTGAGTGCAATCGTCGGTCCCGTCAGGCGGTAGCCCATGCGCTCTGAGTCCGGGCTGATTCGAAATGTTGCTGTCAGCATCGCGGCGCAACTTTCTAGCGTGAAATCCTGCCACTGTTGGCTTTTAATGATCCTGAGCCGATCACGCGGTTGTTCTGTCACTGCCGCAGGGAGATAGAGGCGCAGATTCCATAAGTCTTGTGCCAGACTCGTCAGCTCGGGCGTCTTGAGCGTTGTGTTTAATTCGATTTGATCGTCTCGTTTCAGGGCTCGGCCGTGATAGCCACCGATGGCGCTGCGAAGATAAGTGCTTGTGCTGCCCAACACGGCCTCGAGCTGATAGCCACCGTGAACTGCCAGATAGGCTCTTACCCCCCTGACTCTTGCGCCGAACGACAACCGATCACCCGGACGCAAGATGAGTGGCCGATGCATCGCCGCTGGCTGGTCATTGATTTGGGGGCCTAAGTCAGCGCCCGTGATGGCAATACAACACGCCGCTGAGAAATCAAGGGTCGGGCCGGTCAGCGTGATTTCCAAGGTGGCCAGCGAGACGGGATTGCCAACTAACAGATTGGCCAACTGATGAGCGCGCCTATCCATCGGCCCGGCGGTCGGTACCCCAAGGTGCTGGTAACCAACACGACCGCTGTCCTGAAAAGTCGATAGCATGCCTGGTTTGATGACACGCATATTCATTTCGCTGACCTCGCCGCGAGCGCCATTTCGTCGAATTGTGTATCGCTGATGGAGATGAATTTGACAATGTCACCCGGCATCAGCCGCGACGGATTGGATTGCCTGACATCGAACATGGTCAGCGGCGTGGCCCCCAAGATATGCCAGCCACCGGGTAACAAGTTTGGATAGATCGTACTTTGTCGATTGGCAACGGCGACGGATCCCGCAGGTACCGCAGTGCGGGGGGTATCGCGTCTGGGGATAGCAAAAATCTGATCATGCACCCCAATGTAGGGCAAACCAGGGGCAAAGCCCAGTGTGAATACCATGACATCACTGTGCGTATGGCGTTCAATGACTTGCGCTTGCGTCAGGCCAGTGATCTTGGCCACCTCAGCAAGGTCAGGCCCATGCCGGCCACCGTAACATACGGGGATCTCGATGATTCGAGCCGTTTGATCGAGCTCGGGTAGCCCTTTTTCAATCAGTGCAGACACCGCCCGTGACAGCATGGCGAACGCACCTAATCCCGGCGCAGACCCATCGGGGGGGATAACGGGCGTGTACTGCAACGCAACGGAGTTGAAAGATGGGGTGATGTCGATCACCCCAGGTAGGTTGGCCTGTCGAAACACAGCCGCGGCACTCAAGCAGACTCGACCAATCTCTGCACTAATGCCTTCGCCGAAATCGATACTCAGACAGCGATCGCCTTGTGCCCGAAGTTCATAACTGGGGTGAAGTAATCCTGCCTGAGTCTCCGCTTGAGTCATCGGGTTGCTTTACTTGGCGAACAGGGATTCCATGTTCTTAAAGGCTTTAAATTCGATGGCGTTGCCCGAGGGGTCAAGAAAAAACATAGTCGCCTGTTCACCAACTTCGCCTTTGAAGCGAGTGTATGGTTCGATAATGAATTTGGTGCCAATCGCACGAAGTTTGTCAGCCATGATTTCCCACTCTGGGATGGACAGCACGGCGCCGAAGTGTCTAACTGGCACGTTGTGCGAGTCGACAGCGCTGGTTTGCTTGTGGCCGCACTCTTCGGGCGAGAGGTGGGCGACGATTTGATGACCGTAAAAGTCAAAGTCTATCCATTCAGGTGAACTTCTGCCTTCGCCACAACCCAGCACACCTGCATAAAAGCTGCGAGCTTCTTCCAGATCACGAACCGGAAAAGCGAGATGAAACGGTGGCATGGCTGTTTGTGCACTCATTGATAATCTCCTGGATAGTTAAACCGCTATCTCAGAAGTTTATCCCGTTTGACGATGGCCGGATACGTTTTAGTCTTGGCTCTTGATGTCATCGGGTTTGATGAGCCGCTCAGGGGGGAAAATCAAACTGAAAGTGCTGCCTTTGCCCAGTTTGCTCTGGATATCCAGTTCGGTTTCGTGGCGCATGGCAATGTGTTTGGTGATCGCGAGGCCAAGACCTGTGCCGCCGGCTTCTCTTGAACGACCACGGTCAACTCGATAGAAACGTTCACTCAGACGGGGGATGTGTTCTGACGAGATGCCAATGCCCGTATCTGTGACGCTAAATTTAGCAGCGCCGTGCGCTTCAGGTGTCCATCTGATTTGAATCGATCCGCCTTGAGGGGTGTACCGCACGGCATTCGTCATCAAGTTCAACAAGGCTGAGGCTATTTCGGCCCTGTCGCCGTACACATGAAGTCCGGGTGCGATATCCCAATCGAAGTGATGACGGTTTGCCGACAAGGCTTCGATCTGTTGCTTTTCTTGTTCGATTAATAGATCCATATCAACGAATGCGAAGGCAGCACTCGGGGACGTTTCGATATTCGATAACGTCAACAGATCAGAGACGAGCGCCTCCATTCGCTGCGCTTGTTGATACATCATGTTGAAATATTGCTCGCGCTGTTCAGTTGACAGCGCGCCCGAGGGGGCGTCTTTCAAGGTTTCGACAAATCCCGTCAGCACTGTCAATGGGGTTCGCAGTTCGTGTGACACGTTGGCCACGAAATCTCTTCTGGTGGTCTCAAGCTTTTCGATTTGCGTGAGATCACGCGCAATCAGTAAATATTGATCTCGCGCATACGTGACCAAGCGAAGCATGATGCTTTGACTTTGCCCTGCTCGACTTATTTTGACAATCGCTGGTTCAGCCCACTCGCGCTGATTAGCGTAGGATGCAAACTCTGGAGACCGCAACAAGTTAAGCAGGCTTTGTCCCCGGTCTTGTTGGGATCTCAGATGCAACAATTGTTCTGACGCTTGATTTGCCCACGTGATTTGAAACTCTCTATCCATCGTGATGATGCCGATGGGCAAAGCCTCGGCAGCAGCCATGATAGCCGCGTTGGTTTCAGTCGCGTCAGCTAACGCATCCGCATGCGCTTTGCGTTGTGCGACGAGTTCAGCGCCAAGCGCCTCGAAGTTACCAAGATTGATTGGGCGTAAGGTGCCGGGTTGTTTTATCCAGCGTTCGAACTTGTGTCGACTATCGGTGTCGGATGCCAAAATGACGCCATAACCTAGTGTCAAAATCCACCAACCGACCGGCGAAACCCAGACGTATTCAATCAGGGCGGCCAGGCTCGAAAGCACTGCGGCAAAGATCAGGTGGAGAAACCATTTCATGATTGATATTGTCGCATTGCCGGTTAGACGCGAGAGAGGCTGCGCCTAGGCGCTGGCGATATCTTTGAGACTCTTCCCGCTAAGCACGAGTCACTTGAGTCGTGAAACGGTAACCGCTGCCTCGAACCGTTTCAACATGAATGTCATGACCTGTGGGCTCGAGCGCTTTGCGCAATCGCCGAATGTGCACATCGACGGTTCTCTCTTCGACGAAGACATGATCGCCCCAGACTTGATCAAGCAATTGCCCACGTGAAAAGACGCGTTCTTGGTGCGTCATGAAAAAGTGTAACAATCTGAATTCAGTCGGTCCGATGTTCAAGGGCTGACCACTGCCGGCCAAACGATGTGACACGGGATCCAATCTCAAGCCACCCGCTTCAATCAAATCGTCAGTCAATTGTGGCGCACGGCGACGCAGCACCGCCTTGATTCGAGCCATTAACTCTTTCGGTGAAAATGGTTTGGTGATGTAGTCATCTGCGCCAGCCTCGAGGCCGTCGACTTTGTCTTGTTCCGACCCTTTCGCCGTCAGCATGATGACAGGCACCATTCTGGTTCGGTCTTCGTTGCGAAGTTTTCGGGCAAGGGCGAGCCCTGAGGCGCCAGGCAGCATCCAGTCCAACAAAATCAAGTCAGGCAGCTCTGCACTGATCAGGGTCTCAGCCTGAGGCGCATCGAAAGCACGCAGCACCTTATGACCTGCAAAGGACAGGTTGACCGCGATCAGTTCCTGGATGGCGGGTTCGTCTTCAACGACTAAAATTGTGCTGGACATGGCGCTTTTGCTCAAAAGGTCAAGGGTTAAATGTCAACAAGATTTCGATAGTATGGCGTTTATATGACATGTATATGACATCGTTCGACCAGCAACATTTTTAATTTGGGCGATCGGCTGGGACAACCTGCGATAATGTAGATCTGTTATCCCCACGATAGCGCCCCACACCACTTACTTGGCTCTTTATCGCTTATGTCCGAACAGCAAACGCATTTTGGCTATCAGACCGTTGACGAATCTGAAAAGGCGCGCAAAGTTGCGCAGGTTTTTCACTCGGTTGCCAAACGCTACGACGTCATGAATGACTTGATGTCTGCTGGCCTGCATCGGGTCTGGAAAGCATTTACGGTTGCCAGAGCTGGTGTTCGTCCAGGCATGAAAGTCCTTGACATTGCTGGCGGCACAGGGGATCTCGCTCGTGCTTTTGCCAAAGCGGCCGGTCCGACAGGTGAGGTATGGCTGACCGATATCAATGACTCGATGCTGAGCGTTGGTCGAGATCGTTTGACTGACGAAGGTGTGCTGCTGCCTGTTGCCGTTTGTGATGCTGAGAAACTGCCGTTCCCCGACGGATACTTTGATTGTGTCACGGTGGCGTTTGGCCTTCGCAATATGACGCACAAGGATATTGCGCTGGCTGAGATGACTCGGGTGCTTGCACCCGGTGGCAAGTTGTTGGTGCTTGAGTTTTCCCGGGTGGCTAAACCGATTGCGCCCATTTACGACTGGTATTCGTTCAAGGTTCTGCCATGGCTTGGCGAGAAGGTCGCGAAAGACAGCGAAAGCTATCGCTATTTGGCAGAATCAATCCGAATGCACCCTGACCAGCAGACCCTAAAGCAGATGCTTGAGCAAGCGGGTCTTGGCCGGGTGCAGTACTTCAACTTGTCGGCAGGGCTGACAGCCCTGCATGAGGGCATCAAGCTCTCCTGAGCGTGATGTGGCGGATCTTGACCTCCTGCCTGGTTGAGTACTTCTACTTGCAATGTCGTTCAGCTTATTGTAAGGTTGCGTCGTCTGCGCAGTTTTGCGTTTGCACGATGACGGAGATTTTCATGTTTACTGCCCTTTTCGCTTCACTCTCCCAGTGGTTTGGCCAGCGCACTCGCGCCTCAAGCTATCTCGCTGCGGTGTCGATTTCGATGGTCCTAGCAGCCATGATGTTGGCGCCCCTGCAGTCTGATGCTGCACGACTCGGTGGCGGGAAGAGTTTAGGATCCCAATCGATGGGCGCAACGAAGGGCGCGGCGCCCGCGGTGACGCAAAAAAGTGCCGTACCCAACACGGCAGCAAGCCCCGCCGCTGCTGGTGCAACGCCACCTAGTGCACCAGCACCAAGAAGCGGTGCCTCTCGATTTCTCGGCCCGCTGGCTGGTATCGCCGCCGGCTTAGGGATTGGTATGCTCTTGTCACACTTAGGCTTAGGCGGCGCCATGGGCGAGTTCTTGACTTTGATTCTTTTTGCAGCACTTGGCTTCTTCGTGATCCGCATGCTGATGAAGCTGTTGATGGGTCGCAACCAACCAGCATCGGCTCAGTCGGCCAACGCGTTGGCTAACGCTTATCCGCAGGCTCCCCAACCGGTTAGTGCGCCGCCGGTCTGGCGACCTGCTGAGCCAGCCGCCAATCCTTCGGTTGCGCCGTCATCGGGTGCGACGATTGCAGCCGTTTCGCCTGAGAACACTGAGCCGAAATGGTTTATCCCTGCTGATTTCGACACGCCGTCATTCTTGCTTGAAGCGAAAAAACAGTTTGTTGCGATTCAGAAAATCTGGGATATCGGCGACGTGACGCAATTGCATCAGTTTTTGACGGATGACCTAATCAAAGCATTGAAAGGGCAGTTTGAGAGCCGGCAAGGCGTGAACGAAACCGAAGTGGTGTTGCTGAATGCTGAGATGCTAGGGATGGAAAAAGTCACCGACGGACATCTAGCAAGCGTTCGCTTCTCTGGGATGCTGCGTGAGAAACCTCAGACAGAAGCATTCCGCTTCGAGGAAATCTGGAACCTCTTCAAATCAGAGCAAGGCGGTTGGATGCTCGCTGGGATTCAGCAAATCCCTGTCGAAATGGCAAGCTGAGGTCATTGGTTAACGTGCGCATTCGCAAGTGAGATGTTGCAGTGCCCAGTTAAACGCTAAAATGAGGGTTTCCACGTATGGCGCCCTCGTTTTGACTCGTTACCCCACCTCTGAACTGCCTGACCTGTTCGCTGGAGCAAAAGCTCGGGGTGCGCGTTTGCTGACGTTTGGGGTCAATCAACTCGCGCAGCAGCAGCCTTGGGCAACCGATCTGCTGTCAACCCAAGCAGGTAAGACGTTTCAAATACATTGGCGAGAAGTGGCGGTTATGCTGACCATTGGCGACACGGGTCATTTGACGACAGCGGCTGCCTCGGCGACGCCTGATGTCGACATTTACCTCGACGATAGTTTGGCCGAATTGATGTCGAGGCCATTGCAAGCCACCGAACAAGCGTTGCCTTTAAATATTCGTGTTTCAGGGGATGCGGCATTGGCTCAAACGCTGTCAATGCTTGCCCGTGATTTGCGACCAGATATCGAAGACGGATTGGCAAAACGAGTCGGTGATATTCCAGCGGCACGAATCACGCAAGCTGTCCGGCAGACGGTAAATACTGTGCAATCTTCACTACTGAATCTCGGTCAAAATGTCATCGAATATCTAACCTATGAAACGCAAGCCTTGGTCGATAAAGGATCAGTGTTGACCTTTGCTGAATCAATGGCGGCATTAAGCGCTCAGTTAAATGAACTCTCAGCGCGTGAGACGCTGTTAAACGCCCGCGTTGAACAACTGATGTTGCGTCGAGATCGCCCAGCATCATGATGTCGTGGATCAGGCTCGCTCGCATTTTCCTGGTGGTATACCGTTACCGGCTGGATGATCTCGTTTTATCCGGAATTAATCACCCTTTTGCTGCCGTCTTGATCCGCTGTCTGCGGTTTGGCAAACGCCCGCAAATATCACGGGGTATGCGGCTGCGGTTGGCCTTGGAGACGCTTGGGCCAGTATTTGTCAAGTTTGGGCAAGTGCTATCGACCAGGCGGGATTTAATCCCGTCGGATATCGCGGATGAGCTCTCATTGTTGCAGGATCAGGTCGCACCCTTCCCCTCAGATCAGGCCGCTGCAGTGATTGAAGCGGCCTTGGGTGCTTCACCGCATCAAATTTTTGCTCATTTCGAAACTGATCCGGTCGCCTCGGCCTCGGTCGCGCAGGTGCATTTTGCAACGTTGCACGATGGCCGGCATGTCGCCGTTAAAGTGCTGCGACCTGGTATGCAAGCGGTGATCGAGCAAGATCTGTCATTAATGCGAGCACTCGCCAATCTGGTTGAAAAGATGCTCGTCGACGGCAAGCGTCTGAAACCGCGGGAAGTGGTCGGTGAGTTCGATAAGCACTTACATGACGAACTCGATCTGTTGCGCGAGGCGTCGAACTGTAGTCAGTTGCGACGTAATTTCGCACCAGGGACTGAAAGAGGCAAGATACTCTGGGTGCCTGAGGTGATGTGGGATTATTGCGCCACCACCGTCTTCACCATGGAGCGCATGTACGGCTTGCCGATCAGCCAGATTGATCGGCTGCGCGACGCTGGCGTCGATATCGCCAAGTTGGCTCAAACAGGCGTCGAGATCTTTTTTACGCAAGTGTTTAGTGATGGCTTCTTTCATGCCGACATGCATCCTGGCAATATATTTGTGTCGAACAGACCCGAAACCTTAGGCCGATATATTGCACTTGACTTCGGTATCGTGGGTTCGCTGTCAGATTTTGATAAAAACTATCTGGCGCAGAACTTTCTGGCCTTTTTTCAACGTGATTACCGCCGAGTGGCTCGGTTGCATATTGAATCAGGTTGGGTGCCCGAAAATACCCGGGAAGAAGAGCTCGAAGCTGCTGTACGTGCCGTTTGCGAACCTTATTTCGATAGGCCCTTAGCTGAAATCTCGCTGGGTCAAGTGTTACTGAGGCTCTTTCAAATGTCCCGCAGGTTTCATGTACAGATTCAGCCTCAGTTAGTGTTGCTGCAAAAGACCCTCCTCAATGTAGAGGGATTGGGCCGAGAGCTTGATCCTCAGTTAGACTTGTGGATGACAGCGAAGCCCTACCTTGAGCGCTGGATGCATGAGCGCATGGGGTTTCGTGGTTTTCGAGCGAAAATCGCCAAAGAGGCAAGCCAGTGGGCGCAGATGACGCCCGAGTTTCCCAGACTGCTGCATCAGCGCCTGACTCAGCGGGATGTGTCAGCAGAGATTTTGCAAGAATTAAAGTTGAACCGATTGGCTCGTGAGCGTGGCAATCGGCTATTGGTTGTGCTTGCTGGGCTCGTTTTAGCTGCAGGCGTTGCGGTAAGTTGGTGGTATTTTTACGGTAAATTCTAATTATTTAATGGTTTTGTCATCAATTTGACGTTACCGTTTGCTAATAATGATGAGTTATGTAATTTAAAGGCAATTAATGATGCTTTACGCTGAGCTTTTTAGATCAATGGAGTCAGTCCGTTGGAATATGGAGTCTGATATCCCTTGGGCTGATTTTGATCGGAGCAAACTCACGGATGAGCAAGCTCAAACGATCAAAATGAACGCCATCACTGAGTGGGCGGCATTGCCCGCCACAGAGATGTTTCTGCGTGATAACAAGGACGACAGCGATTTTTCAGCTTTCATGTCGGTCTGGTTTTTCGAAGAGCAGAAGCACTCGTTAGTGTTGATGGAATACTTGCGGCGGTTCGCCCCAGATTTGCTGCCGACGGAAGAAGAGTTGCATAAGGTTCGGTTTGAGTTTGATCCAGCCCCACCGCTCGAGACCCTGATGCTGCACTTTTGCGGTGAGGTCAGGCTCAACCATTGGTACCGCTGTGCCTCTGACTGGCACACTGAGCCTGTCATCAAGGCAATTTACAAAGTGATTTCGCAAGACGAAGCTCGTCACGCAGGCGCCTATTTGCGTTACATGAAAAGAGCATTGACCCATCGCGGGCAAGAGATCGGTGCTCAGGCACGGATGGCATTTGCAAAAATCGGCGTGCTGATGGCATCTGCGCACCGCACACCGCAAGCGTTGCACCCAACGAACTTGCATGTCAATAAAGAGATGTTTCCTGACGATACGGTGCAATCGAAGTTGCCTGAACCCGGTTGGTTAGAGCGCTGGCTTGATCAGCAGATCGTGTTTGATAAAGCGTGGGAAGTTAAAGTCAGCACCCGTATTTTGCATAATATGTCCTTGCTGATGGATGTCTCGTTCAAAACGGTTCAAGATTTGAATCGTTATCGCAAAGAGTTGTTACGAGCGACGCCTGCCTTGCAATCCGCAGGCGCTTGAGCGGCGACAGGTCAAGCGGTATGTCTGCAAGGTTCGAAAGCAAGGTGATGTCGATTGCCGACTGCGCGGGCCGTATCGCCGCAGGCAGTTGGCCCGGGCCCATTGTTTTTACCAACGGTGTCTTTGATATCTTGCACCGCGGCCACGTGACTTATCTTGATGAAGCGGCACAGTTGGGTAGCACACTGATCGTTGCCGTTAACGCAGACACGTCCGCTAAACGGTTGGGTAAAGGCCCAGATCGCCCGCTGAATAACGAGCAGGATCGCGCTGCGCTGCTGGCGGCTTTAGCGTGCGTGACAGCAGTCGTGATTTTTGAAGAAGATACACCAGTCGAAACAATTCGGCAATTACGGCCCGATGTGATCGTCAAAGGTGGCGATTACGATATGCAGAAATTGCCAGAAACCCAACTGGTGGAGTCTTGGGGCGGTAAAGCCGTGGCGATTGCCTTCGAATTTAATCGGTCAACGACTGCGCTGGTTCAAAAGATACGAACCACTTGAACCGGCGCCTCTCACGCTTAAAATTTGAAACGGCTCACGACTGAACCAATCAGAGGTTTGATCACGGTTTCGAATAACGACACCGTTTCAAAACTAGCCGCGGTGCTGCGTGTAATCCGATAAACAGTCATTGCTGGCGCACTACCCACGACGACAACCATACGGCCGCCGACACGCAATTGGTATTTGAGACCGTCAGGGATCGTTGGCAGCGAGCCAGTGACTAAAATAGCGTCGTACTCGGTGGTTCCCCAGCCGTTGCTACCATCGCCCGTTTCGACCTTAACATGTTCAGTGTGCGTCTGACGCAGGTTATCTTGTGCAAACGCTGCCAGTCTTGGGTCGATTTCAACGGTGATCACTTCACGCGCTAAGCTCGCGAGAAGTGCTGCTTGATAACCCGAACCTGTGCCTATTTCGAGCACACAGTCTTCTGAAGTCAGCAACAACGCCCCAGCCAGTCTGGCTTCGAGCTTAGGGGACAACATGGTTTGATGGGTGTCAACAGACTGAACGATCAACGGAATTTCAAGATCAGAAAATGCCAGTGCCCGATGGACCGTTGGGACAAACAACTCGCGCTTGACTGTCAACAACGCGTCTAAGACGTTTGCGTCGTAAACGTCCCAGGGACGAATCTGTTGCTCGACCATATTGAAGCGGGCGCGTTCGATATCAGGTATTGAAGAGGCTTTCATCAATCAAGATCCATCAAGTTGTAAAAATAGTATCGCGATTGTAATAGGGGTTTTCACCAAATACGATGAAAATGGTGGAGTGGGCCATGACCCGTCCCAACCTCAAGCTTAGCGCCTGAAGCAATCGCTTCAACGAGATAAGCTTTTGCCTGTCTCGCCGTCTCGGGCACATCTCGTATTTGGGGTAGCAACGCCGTTAAAGCAGCCGATAGGGTGCACCCTGTGCCGTGGGTATGTCGAGTTTGAATTCTGTGCCCCGGTAACTCGATCATTTTGTCGCCATCGTGCAAGAGATCAATCGTTTCATCCCCGGGCAGATGCCCACCTTTGAGCAGCACCCAGCGGTGACCGTTGAGATTGAGCAGGTTTCTGAGACGTTCGGCGACGCGTCGCATGTCGCGCACCGACTCTACCTGGCGTTGGTTAAGTAATACCCCCGCCTCGGGCAAATTTGGGGTCAAGATGGTTGCTTGAGGAAGCAAATATTCTCGAAGGGTCGATATAGCGTCTTGTTCTAGCAGTAAATCCCCGCTTTTGGCGACCATCACTGGGTCTAGGACAAGATGGCTTGGCTTCCAGTGTGCTAGACGATCTCCGACGGTTTCGATCGTCTTACGTTGACCCAGCATGCCGATTTTTACCGCATCAATGCGGACATCTTCGAACAGTGTGTCAATTTGCGCGCTGATGAAATTCGGATCAACGACCGAGATATCGGACACCCGATGGGTATTTTGGGCGGTGAGCGCCGCGACAACTGCGCAGGCATACGCGCCAAGCGCACTCATGGTTTTGACATCTGCCAAGATGCCGGCCCCACCGCTTGGGTCGACGCCAGCAATCGTTAACGTATTGGGTATCTGGGTTGACATCTTAGCTACCAATCATGCCAGTGGTCGGTGAGCTGGGTGCCGCTTGATAGGTCTTACGTGGTACCCGACCGGCCATGAAAGCCTCACGACCCGCCTCGACCGCTTTTTTCATGGCGCTGGCCATCAGCAGCGGATTGTTAGCGCCAGCGATCGCCGTGTTCATGAGCACACCATCACAACCAAGCTCCATGGCGATGGCTGCATCTGATGCAGTCCCCACCCCCGCGTCGACCAGCACGGGGACGCGAGCTTGGTCGATAATCAGTTTTAAGTTCCAGGGGTTCAAGATGCCCATGCCCGAGCCAATCAGCGAGGCAAGAGGCATCACCGCCACACAGCCGATATCTTCAAGCATCCTGCACTGGATAGGATCATCCGTGCAATAAACCATGACATCGAAGCCATCAGCGACCAGCGTCTTCGCTGCAGCCAAGGTTTCGGGCATGTTTGGGAACAACGTATGAGGGTCACCCAGCACTTCCAGTTTGACAAGTGTGTGGCCGTCGAGCAGCTCCCGTGCTAATCGCAAGGTGCGAACGGCATCGTCAGCACTGTAGCAACCTGCCGTGTTGGGCAGCATGGTGTATCGGCTAGGGGGCAGGTAATCGAGCAAGCTGGGCTCACCCGCGGTTTGACCAATATTCGTGCGCCGGATCGCCACGGTAATGATCTCGGCCCCACTGGTTTCGATCGCCTGTTGTGTCTCCATGAAGTCTTTGTACTTTCCCGTACCGACGAGCAGGCGCGATCGATAGGGTTTGCCTGCGATAACGAGCGGGTCTGACATAGTCATCTATATACGTCCAATCAGGTATTTTTCGGTAAGGGGCAGGCCACACCATCAGGCCGCAGCGGTTTTCATTGTAATCGCCCTAAGATCCATCGAGCCAAACCAGTGCTATCATGGCCAGGTTGATAGTGCTCGTCTTTTTGTTCAAAGAAGACAGTTAAACGGGAAACTGGCGTTCTGTTTCAGAGCCACCATACTGTCCCCGCAACGGTAAGTGAGCGCATCCTTAAAACGATGCAAGGGTTTGCGAAACCATTGGGTAGAAATGCCTGAGAAGGTGCAGGCTTGTTCTCATTAGTCCGGATACCGGCTTCAACGGGTGGGATATTCACAAGATATCCTTATTCATCTTACCAACGGGGAGCGTTGGCGAGAGAGCTTGTTATCGGAATTTCTTTCATGTCTTACGACAATGTTTCGCGCCCTGACAAAGGTGGGTGCCACCTCGCTGTTGCTATCTCCATGATGTTCTTTTGCGGCGGTGCGCTTGCGCAGTCATCGTCTGCGGCTCGCGATTCGGAAATCCTCAATCCGATAATCGTCACCGCGACCATTGAACCAACGCCGGCCAACGATGTGCTGGCCGACCATGTCTATATTGGCGCTGAGCAAATCGAACGCGCTGGGCAAAGCAGTGTGCCCGAGTTGCTTCAACAGCAACGGGGCGTGCAAGTCATCACGTATGGAGCTGCGGGAAATCTGTCGAGTGTTTTTCTCAGAGGCACTGATAACAATCAAGCCTTGGTCTTAATTGACGGTGTTCGTAGCGAATCTTCTAGTTTTGGCGGTGCCGTATGGGGCAATATCCCAGTGTCGTTGGTAGATCATATTGAAATCGTTTTCGGGCCACAGAGCACGTTTTACGGAGCTGACGCGCTGGGTGGCGTCATTCAGATATTTACCAAGCGAGGAGACGGACCCCTGCAAGTCAATGCCTCGACGGGTTATGGCAGCTATGGCACGAGCCTCTCTAGCATCAGCGTTTCTGGTTCGACAGAGGGTGCGCATAAAACCCGCTATGCCATCGGCATCAGTCATGAGAGCTCAAACGGATTTAATACGGTCGCAGCAAACAATGACTGCAGCGCGGCGAATGCCGCGAAGCATGGATGTGCGCCAGGTTACCCGACCACGGCGACTGGGTATACCCGCACAGGGGCGGCAGGTCAGGTGTCGCAAGATTGGGGGGCGGGTCAAGAGTTCGGTGTCAAGTTTTTTGCGACCCATAACAATTATAAATACCCGAGTTACGACTATAACTTCTCACTACCAGAAATTGCTGCGCAGGCTGGCGGTAGCTACAGCGCTGCGCTGTATTCAAAAAATCAACTGACCGACAAATGGTCAAGCTTGATTCAGGTGTCGCAGGCGAATAGCCCAAGTCAGAACCTCACCACCTACACCACCGATCCGATCAGCACACCGGAGACCGATATCTTGTGGCAAAACAATATCAAGATTGGGACAGACGCGGCGCAAGTACTGGCTGAGCACAGGGTTCAATACGTCACTGCTTCTTACGCTGCCCTGACCACGGGCCTAACAGATGTCACCACCGTGAATCAGAGTCGCACCACCGATTCAGTCGCTGCTTCATACCAACTTAACCGGGGGTCGAACATCGCCACCGTGGCGTTGCGCAACGACAGCATCTCTGGCTACGGTAATCAAACCACGGGCAGTGTGGCGTATGGCTATTTCATCACCGATGAGCTGAGGGCCAACATGAACTACGGCACGGGCTTTCGTGCGCCGACGTTCAATGACCTTTACTACCCGGGCTACGGCAACGCCGCATTGAAGCCTGAGACTAACCAGAACTTTGAGGTGGGCATTCATTACGAAACCAAGCAATACGGGTTGCATCTGGTTGGGTATGACAACAAGATAGACAATCTGATCGTGGCACTTCCTTGCAGTGGGCAATCAAGCGGTTATTGCCCAACCAATTTTGCTAAGACGGACATTAGTGGCATTTCGCTGGGAGCGAACGCTGTCATCGACAAGCTCACCTTGCGTGGTTCATTCGATATCATGAATCCGTTGGATCTCTCAACGAACCAACAGCTACCCTTAAGAGCGAACAATGTTTTTAACCTCGCTGCGGATTACAAGACGGGGCCTGTCAGCATTGGTTCGACCCTAACCTGGTCAGGCGCCCGCTACGCCGACTCGGCGAACACAGAAACCCTCGCCAGTTATGCGCTCATTAACCTTTATGCGAACTACGACATTGATAAAGACTGGGCGCTATTCATAAAATGGAACAACATCTTGAACGCCCAATATCAGCTAACCTCGGGCTATAGTACCCCTGGATCGAACGTCTTTCTGGGTGTCAGATATGCTTTGCATTAAAGGATAAGCATGCCTTTGAACAACACCCACTCGGCGGCGCGGCTGATTCACTCGACAGAGCTGATCGTGGGTGGGCAAAAGAGCGGCAAATCAAACCTGGCCGAGCGGCGCGTGCGTCAATGGCTCGATAGACTGGATTCGCACTCGGCGCTCCTTATTGCCACCGCAACCATATTTGATGATGAAATGCAGGCTCGCGTGGATAGGCATGTGGCGACACGGGCCAAAAATATCCCAACGTTGAACACCATTGAAGAACCGCTGCATCTTGGTGAAATGATTAACTGCTACTCGTCAGCGCAACAGCTCGTTGTGGTTGATTGTCTGACGGTTTGGTTAACCAATTTGCTGATGCCCCATCCTGAGCTGAGGGCCGCTCAGCAAGCTGACCCGCAAGACGAGATAAGTGCTTTTTTTCAAGCGATCAAGCAAGCAAAAGGGCCGGTGGTGTTGGTGAGCAATGAAATCGGTCTCGGCGTGATCCCCATGGGACGAGAAACACGACAATTTGTCGACGAGTTAGGAAGACTCAACCAGATGGCAGCTGCCTTGTGCGAAGCGGTGACCTTGATGGTTGCAGGGATTCCTCTCGAGATAAAGAGACCGGCGTGAGACTTTTGGCGGTTCTTATTGGTTTTGTCTTTGGGACAACGGTCTTAGCCTTTGAGCTCAAAGATGACAAAGGCGTGATGGTTCATTTTGAACGACCGCCAGTGAGAATTGTTAGCTTGTTGCCGTCCATCACAGAGTCTGTTTGTACGCTTGGCAAGTGCGAATTGCTGGTCGGGGTTGATCGTTATTCAAATGCGCCTGCAGCAGTGCTGCATCTGCTCAGACTTGGGGGCGGCCTTGACCCTAACGTTGAAGCGATCGTCGCGCTCAAGCCAGATGTCGTACTTGTTGGGGCATCACCCCGTGCGACAGAGCGGTTGCGAGCGCTTGGGTTGACCGTGTTTTCAATGGAGGCTGAATCTTATGCGGACGTTCAGCGGTTGCTAGAGACGCTGAGCATTCTGTTGAATGTGCCAATGGCTGAGGCAAAAGCGGTATGGCAGAAAATAAACGACGACCTCACGACCATTGCGCGCAGGTTGCCGCATGTGCCGCCAACATTGCGAGTTTATTTTGAAGTGAGCGATGTGCCGTTTGCGGCGGGGCCGAACTCATTTATTGGTGAGACCCTGAGGCGGTTGGGCGTAGAAAATATTCTTTCACCCAGCTTAGGGCCGTTTCCTAAAATTAATCCAGAGCTGGTAGTACGGGCAAATCCAGACGTCGTCATGATGAGTCATCAAAACTACCACGGGATGAGCGAGCGCCCTGGTTGGTCTGATATGCGCGCGATTCGAGATGGCCGTGTCTGTGTTTTTAAAGAGCAAGAGGCTGATGTGATCGTCAGGCCAGGCCCGAGGATTGCAGAAGGCGCTGAAATCATTGCGCAATGTCTGTTGGAGAAGATCAATGCGGCATCCGCTAAAGTGCAAGGCCAATGATGATAGCGTTCGCAGCCCACGCCGTGACACGCTATCGGTTCATGACAGCCCTATTGCTTGTGCTCTCCTGCATGCTGGTGCTAGTGGGTGTCTCGGTTGGAAGCACTGGGATAAATACGCTTGCGGATGTGTTCTCTGATCCAATATCCGGGCAGATTGTCTGGACGATTCGTTTGCCCAGATCGATGGGGGCGTTGCTTGCAGGGGCATTGCTTGGGATGACGGGCGCCATTGCACAAGGCCTGTTTCGTAACCCGCTCGCCGATCCCTATCTATTAGGGAGCGCCTCTGGGGCTTCGCTGGCTGTGGCATTGAGCTTGGCGTTCTATGGCAGTAGCCCTTTTACTGGTTATTTGTTGAATAGGCTTGGTTTGACAGGGGCTGCGTTCATCGGTGCCATGGGTGCGGTGCTCTTGACACTGGTTCTAGCCAAAGGGGTGCAAAACACGCTGCGGCTATTGTTGTCTGGGGTCGTGATTGGTGTGATCGGTTCGGCGCTCAGTTCTATTGTGGCCCTGAGATCCCCCGATAGTCTACAGTCGATGCAGGCGTTCTTGCTCGGCTCGACCGGGTTTATTAGCTGGGCTGCTTGCGCCGTCATGGCGATGGCATTGCTGTTCAGTTTATTGATGGCCACCCTACTGAGCAAAGTGCTCGACGGTTTAACTTTGGGCGAAACAACGGCGGCAAGTCTGGGCTTGAATTTAACGTTGATGCGCGGGGCCTTGATTGTGGTGATGTCTCTGACGACAGGCGCCGCCGTTGCGCAGGTGGGCTTGGTTGCGTTTGTTGGTTTGGTGGCACCACATCTTGTGCGTTCGCTGCTACGTGTCAATCACGCTAAGCTGATCATGCTGTCAGCCTTGATGGGTGGGATCTTGTTGCTGGCGGCGGATATTCTGGCGCGCGCCCTGATTGCCCCGCAAGAGTTACCCGTGGGTGTTCTGACCGCAGTGCTGGGGGGAGGTTACCTTTGTTGGTTGATGTACACCGGGCGACAAAAAAATGAGTTTCACCCATGAAACCTGACAGATCCTTACCTGCAATCGATGTTCAGGATTTGACCGTCAAGCTTGGCGCGGTCGTCGCCTTGGATCGCGTTAGCTTGAAAGTTCCCCAGGGTAAGTGGACTGCCGTTGTTGGCCCGAACGGGGCAGGCAAGTCAACCTTGCTGCGTTCGCTCGCCGGTCTGCAGGGCAAACAAGCGGCTGTTTCATTGGCTGGTGTCGCCTTCACTGAAATGTCGCGCCGCGAAAGCGCAAAAAAAATATCCTGGCTGGGTCAAAATGAGCGGATATCGGGGGATATGTCGGCCTACGATGTTGTCATGCTTGGCAGGTTGCCTTATCAGTCCTGGCTTGATTCCCCCACTGAATATGATCATCACATCGTCACGAATTCACTGAAAATGATGCGAGCACTGGCTTTAAAAGATAGGTCGATCGCCGAGTTGTCTGGCGGTGAACAGCAGCGGGTCTTTATCGCGAGAGCGCTGGCCGTGGAAGCAGACATCATGCTGATGGATGAACCTTTTAATCATTTAGATCCCCACCACCAATCAGATTGCTTACAACTTATCCAAAACATAGTCTTGCAAGGCACAACCGTCATCACCGTCTTGCACGATATTGGGTTTGCACTCTATGCCGATGAAATGATTGTCATGGATAAGGGCTTGATTGTCTATCAAGGGTCGAACCATGATCCTAAAACACACGAGCAGATCAAACAGGTCTTTGAGAACAGAATCGACATCCAGCTGTTCATGGACAGGTTGGTGGTGTTTCCCGTTTAACGATTGATTCATTTCTAGGAAGCGTATTCATGCAAATTGAAACCCCACCCACAGAAAAGCCTTACGAAAATCCTGAAGGAGAGCGTCGAGGCCTGCTCATTGTCAATACGGGTGACGGCAAGGGCAAAAGCACTGCCGCTTTTGGGCTGTCTTTGCGAGCTCATGGCCGTGGCAAGAAAGTAAAAATTTATCAGTTTATGAAAGTGCCGACGGCAAGATTTGGTGAACATCGGTCCTTTGAAGCCATGGAGGTCCCGATTGTTGGTTTGGGCGACGGCTTTAGCTGGAAGAGCAAAGACCTTGATCGCTCTGCTCAATTGGCGCGCGATGGTTGGGCGCAAGCGAAAGCTGACATTATGTCGGGGGACTATTTTCTGGTGGTCCTTGATGAAGCGACTTACCCGCTGATTTATGGCTGGCTGGCGGTGGATGAAGTCGTCAATACCTTGAGAGACCGTCCTAAATCGGTACATATATGCTTAACTGGCAGAAATTGCCCGCCAGAGATTATCGAAATCGCAGATACCGTGACGCAGATGCAGCAGATTAAACATGCTTTTAATGCCGGCGTCCCGGCCCAACGAGGTATCGAGGATTAGCGATGATCCCCATGACACCGACGATTCAACCGTGTGGCGACGCTTTGCTGATACAGCAATTAGCCGGCAAGATCGATAACAAAACCAAGCCGCAAGGCTCTCTCGGGCAGCTCGAGACGCTTGCTGTTCGTCTCGGCAGCATACTCGGGACAACAACGCCGATATTGACGCAACCTCAGTTGGTGGTCTATGCGGCCGATCATGGCATCACCCGGCAACGGGTGTCGGCTTTTCCGAGCGAAGTGACCTGGCAGATGGTTCAAAATTTTCTCTCTGGGGGGGCCGCCGTAAGTGTGCTTGCGCGGCAGCATCAGATTGCGATGACAGTCGTGGATTGTGGGGTCAATCATGTGTTCGAGGCGCATCCCCGCTTGATCAGTAAAAAGCTGGGCCCCGGGACAGCGGACGCCTCTTGCGATGTCGCCATGTCAATGGCCCAATGCCTCCAAGCGATCTCGCACGGTATTGAGATTGTGCGAGCATTGCCCGGCAACGTGCTCATTCTAGGTGAAATGGGCATAGGCAATACCTCAGCTGCGTCGCTATTGCTCGCGAGGTTGGCGTGCTTAGAGATTGAGCAATGTACTGGCGCCGGCACGGGGCTGGATTCAGCAGCGATTCTGCATAAAACGAGTGTATTGTCACTCACGCTGGCGTTACATCATGCAGCCGTGCAGCCTCTCGACGCCCTCGCGGCGATGGGCGGTTTTGAAATCGCCACCATGGTCGGTTCATTGCTTGAAGCCGCCGCCTCGAGACGAGTCATTTTAGTGGACGGTTTTATTGTCAGCGCAGCTGTGCTGGTCGCTTCAAAAATCGATCCAGCGGTACTTGATTACTGTGTCTTTGCCCATCGATCTGGGGAAAAAGGGCACACGTTATTGCTGACTCATCTCAATGCGCAACCCTTGCTGGATCTGGGGCTGCGCCTGGGCGAAGGGTCGGGCGCCATGTTGGCTTGGCCGTTACTGGTGTCAGCGTGTGCCATCCTTAACCAGATGGCGAGTTTTGAAGCGGCAGGGGTTGCCCGTGAATCAACAGGTTAAGACAGTCATCATGGCCATCAAGCACTTTCTGCTGGCTGTGCAGTTCTTTACGCGCATCCCCATTGCCGGGAAGCTTGCGCGTTGGGTTGGTTTTGATCAAAGCATGTTGACACGGGCGATGGGATATTTTCCCCTGATTGGACTGTTGATCGGCGTGCTGACTGCGGCAGTGTTGTTGTTGATTGAGTTTGCGATGCCAGCGACAGGTGCTAGACCGTGGCTGGCGGCGGCTGGCAGCACCGCCTTTGGGTTAGTGCTGACAGGTGCATTTCACGAGGATGGGCTCACTGACTTGATCGATGGTCTGGGCGGATCCGCTGATCGAAGCCGGGCGCTCGAGATCATGAAGGATTCACGCATTGGTACTTTCGGTGCAAGCGCTTTGTTTTTTGCTTTGTTC
Organism: Jezberella sp.; assembly: GCF_964834465.1. NCBI lineage: Bacteria > Pseudomonadati > Pseudomonadota > Betaproteobacteria > Burkholderiales > Alcaligenaceae > Jezberella > Jezberella sp. Next base: position 149,783 of record NZ_CBAZRM010000002.1, on the reverse strand, counting down.
GGCAAAGTCATCCTGTTAACGGCCTTGCTTGAGGTCAATCCTTTATTGGCGGCAGCCGCATTGATAGGCGGGCATGTTTTGTCGCGTTTCATGCCTGTTGTCGCGATTCGTATCTTGCCTTATATCGGTGATCCTGCGAATTCCAAATCCGGCATCGTGGTGGCGGGGCGAGATGTCGTGCAGCTCGCATTGAGCTTTACCTCAATTGTCATGCTTGCCTTGGTACTCTGGCTGCCCAGTCTCGTTTGGTTGGCTGCGACGGTTGGCAGCATTTTTGGTTTTCACTTGATCTATCGACTGATCAAACGACGGTTAGGTGGATTTAACGGCGATGCCTTGGGTGCCATTCAGCAGTGTTCAGAGCTGGGCTGTTACGTCGCGATGCTTGCATACCTGGGCGTGGTGCCGGGGTGAGACTGTGGTTGGTCCGTCATCCTCAACCCTTGATTGCCGAGGGGATCTGTTATGGACAGCTCGACGTGGCTGCAGATCCAGCTGCTGTCGTGGCGGCCACGACCGCGTTAGAAAAAGCGCTTCCACGAGACCTGCCGCTGTTTTCGTCCCCATTAGCTCGGGCGGCCTCGCTGGCCTACTCGCTGGCTCTACGGCGTCCTGACCTGACGCTGCAGTTCGATGATGCGCTAAAAGAGGTGGATTTTGGTCGTTGGGAAGGAAAGGCGTGGGATGACATCCCGAAAGAGGCCGTGGATGTATGGGTGAAAGATTTTGCCGACCATCAGTTTGGTGGGGGTGAATCTGCAAGCCAACTGGTCCAACGGGTTCAATCGCGATTGCGCGCCCTGACCCATCAGGTTGAGGGCGTTTGGCTGACTCACGCGGGGGTCATTAAAGCGGTTCATTTTTTAAACGAAACTGCCCATCAGCAGCCGCGCATCTTAAGCGCGAGAGATTGGCCGCAACAAAGGATTGCTTTCGGCAGCTACGAAGTGATCGACATCGACTGCTGCTGAATATCCTTACGATGCCCGTGGGTAGATTGATTGGGGAAGCTGCGGGGTTTTTGGTACGATGTAGGGTTGCTTATGCCTCATTTCTTTGAGATCGGGGCGAGCCCTTTTTTTAGTGTGTGCCATGTCTTATCCTAAATTGCCCTATCCAATCGAAAGCTATACCCGTGGCGCCGCATTCGTGCAGCAGCTGGGGCGGCGGATCTTGATCTTGGATGGCGCCATGGGCACTATGATCCAGCGCTACAAATTGTCTGAGGCTGATTTCCGTGGGACACGGTTTGTCGATCACCACAAAGACGTGAAAGGCAATAACGAATTGTTGTCGTTGGTTCGGCCCGACGTCATTCTTGCCATTCATGAACAATATCTGCAAGCCGGTGCCGATGTCATTGAGACCAATACCTTTGGCGCTACCGCTGTTGCACAGAGTGATTATGACTTGCCTGAACTGGCGTATGAACTGAACCTCGAGTCTGCCAAGCTAGCTAGACTTGCGTGCAATAAATTCAGCACCTTAGAGCGTCCTCGGTTTGTCGCCGGCGCGCTGGGCCCTCAGCCTAAAACTGCCTCGATTTCGCCAGATGTCAATGACCCAGGCGCAAGAAATGTCACGTTTGACGAGCTTCGGGTCGCTTACGCTGAGCAATTGAATGGCTTGTTAGACGGTGGCATTGATATTGTGCTGATCGAAACGATTTTCGACACGCTCAATGCCAAAGCCGCTATTTTTGCGGTCGAAGAAGTTTTTCTCGTCCGCGGCGAGCGGTTGCCTGTGATGATTTCCGGCACGGTCACTGACGCATCGGGTCGAATCCTGTCAGGTCAGACGGTCGAGGCCTTCTGGAACTCTGTCCGACATGCGAAACCCGTCACGATCGGCTTGAACTGTGCCTTAGGCGCCGCGTTGATGCGCCCTTACGTGGCCGAGTTGTCGAAAATTTGCGACACCTATGTCTGCGTTTATCCCAACGCCGGTTTGCCTAACCCCATGAGTGATACGGGTTTTGATGAGCTGCCAAGTGATACCTCAGCGTTGCTGGAAGAGTTTGCCCGCTCAGGTCTGGTCAACATGGTGGGCGGCTGTTGTGGGACCACGCCTGATCATATTCAAGCCATCGTGCAACAAGTGCAATTCTTGCCCTCACGCGTCGTGCCTGACATCGAAGTCAAAACGCGGTTGTCGGGTCTCGAGGCACTGAATTTCGATGAACAGTCGTTGTTTATCAATGTCGGTGAACGTACCAACGTGACCGGCAGCAAGATGTTTGCTCGGTTGATTAAAGAAGAAAAATACGACGAGGCGGTCGCAGTCGCGCGACAGCAGGTCGAAAATGGCGCCCAGATCATCGATGTCAATATGGACGAAGCCATGCTGGACTCAGTCGCCAGTATGCACAGGTTCATGAATCTGATTGCGTCTGAGCCTGACATTGCCCGAGTGCCCGTCATGATCGACAGCTCAAAGTGGGCCGTGATCGAAGCAGGTCTTAAGTGTGTGCAGGGTAAAGCGATTGTCAACTCGATTTCATTGAAGGAGGGCGAAGAGCCGTTTCTAAGGCAAGCGCATCTTTGTCGTCGCTATGGCGCGGCAGCAGTTGTCATGGCGTTTGACGAAAAGGGTCAGGCCGATACGCTTGAGCGTCGTAAAGAGATCTGCACACGAGCCTATCGGTTATTGGTGGATGTGGTGGGGTTCCCGCCTGAAGACATTATTTTTGATCCCAATGTTTTTGCAATTGCCACTGGGATAGACGAACACAACCATTATGCGGTCGACTTTATCGAGTCGACCCAATGGATTCGTGAGCATTTGCCTCATGCCCGCATCTCGGGTGGGGTCTCAAACGTGAGCTTCTCGTTTCGCGGTAATGAACCGATGCGCGAAGCGATCCATACCGTCTTCTTGTATTACGCTATCCGTGAAGGGATGACCATGGGCATTGTCAATGCCGGTCAACTGGGCGTCTATGCAGATATCTCTGCCGAATTGCGAGAGCTTGTTGAAGATGTGGTGCTTGACCGTGCTGTACCGCTCGGTAAAAAAGATGTTGACGACACCAGAACACCAACTGAACGTCTGGTCATTGCGGCAGACACCATCAAGGGCACTGGCGCCAAAAAGGAAGAGGATCTCGCCTGGCGTTCGCAAGACGTGCAAAAGCGCCTGGCACATTCGCTCGTGCACGGCATCACTAACTTCATTGTCGAAGACACCGAAGAAGTTCGCCAGCAAATTGCGGATCGCGGCGGGCGCCCGATCGAAGTTATCGAAGGGCCGCTGATGGATGGCATGAACATCGTCGGTGACCTCTTTGGTGAAGGCAAAATGTTTTTGCCTCAAGTGGTGAAATCTGCCCGAGTCATGAAACAAGCAGTGAGCCACTTAGTGCCTTACATCGAAGAAGAGAAACGGCAGATTGAAGCCGCAGGCGGTGACGTGCGTGCTAAAGGGAAAATCCTGATCGCCACCGTCAAAGGCGATGTCCACGACATCGGCAAGAACATCGTGACAGTAGTCCTTCAGTGCAATAATTTCGATGTCATCAACATGGGCGTGATGGTGCCTGCCGCTGAAATCCTGGCCAGAGCCAAGGCCGAAGGTGTTGATATTATTGGCCTGTCTGGCCTCATCACCCCAAGTCTCGAAGAGATGGCTTACGTGGCGAGCGAGATGCAACGGGATGAGTATTTTCGTAGCCGCAAAATGCCACTGATGATTGGTGGTGCGACGACCAGCCGAGTGCATACCGCCGTGAAGATTGCCCCGCATTATGACGGGCCGGTCATTTATGTGCCCGATGCGAGTCGTTCGGTGGGTGTGGCGACCAACCTTGTGTCTGAGACGGCCAATACGTACCTTGCAGAACTGTCTCAGGAATATGAAGATGTAAGGCGGCGCTATGCAAGTCGCAAAGTGACGCCTCTGGTATCCATCGCTGATGCGCGGGCGGGTAAACCCAAGATCGACTGGGCAAACTATCAACCACCCAGACCTAAGTTTATCGGTCGGCGTACTTTCAAAAATTTTGATTTGGCTGAGCTCTCGCGCTTTATTGATTGGACGCCATTTTTTCAGACCTGGAGCTTGTTTGGTCAGTTTCCAGCCATCCTCGACGATCAGGTCGTGGGTGAGCAAGCCAAAAAGGTTTACGCCGATGGCCAGGCCATGCTCAAAAAGATGATCGACGGTCGTTGGATCACTGCCAATGGCGTGGTGGGTTTCTATCCCGCTAATACGGTCAATGATGATGATATTGAGGTCTATCAAGACGAGACGCGTGAAAAAGTGCTATTCACATGGCGAGGTCTTCGTCAGCAGGGCGTCAAGCGCGAAGGCGTTGACAACAAATGTCTGGCCGATTACATCGCACCGAAGTCCTCGGGGGTCATGGATTACATCGGTCTGTTTGCAGTCACTGCTGGCATCGGTGTCGAAAAGAAAGAACAAGCGTTTGAAAAAGCCCAGGACGATTATTCAGCGATCATGTTCAAATCTTTGGCAGATCGTTGTGCTGAGGCTTTTGCCGAGGCTTTGCATGCTCGTGTGCGCACCGACATTTGGGGTTACGTCACCGATGAATCCTTGTCGAACGAAGAGATGATCGCAGAGAAGTATCAAGGCATTCGCCCAGCACCGGGCTACCCTGCGTGCCCAGAACATGTCGTTAAACGTGACATGTTTCAGGTGTTAGACGGCGCTGATATTGGCATGATGCTGACAGATAGCTTTGCCATGCATCCGGCGGCAAGTGTTTCAGGTTTTTATTTCAGCCATCCACAATCTCAGTACTTTAATGTCGGGATGATTGGCGACGACCAAGTGAGTGATTACGTCAAGCGAAGCGGCCGTAGCGAGCAGGATGTGCGCCGCAGCTTAGCGCCGAGTTTAGGGTAGAGGGATCTACCCTGAGTCTCGACGTTGCGGGGTGTTTTATTTCTGGCTTAAGAATTTCGGATTGTTGAGAAACTTTCGAAACCGTGACTGTGATTCTGCTAGTTTATCCGAGACATTGATGGTTTTGCCGTCAAAACTTAGTTTGCCTTCACGTAAGTCGTAGGCAAGCTTATAGCCTTCTGGGCTATCTTGCCCTACTTGCATGGCTCTCAACATGTCTTTGACGGGAGAGATCAAGTCCTTGATCACCAATTGGCCTGATGACTGTAATTGTTTGGTTAAGTCGTAGTTCAGCGGGTCTTCTGATGCGCTCTTGCCTAACTCGATGAATGCCTTGCCCTCAAGCACACCTTGTGACGAGCTGGCCTTTACATTGGGAATGTCAAACACAAACCCTTGCAAGACTATATCTTTTAGGGCAGTGTGAATAGCCGTTTCATCTTCCTCTTGCAGTTTGTCTAGCCCGCCAAAGCGTACTTTTTGAAAGATCGTTTTGAGACGACGAACGCTTTGGACATCGAGGTTTTTGATACCGTAGTCAAATTCGATGCCGCTAATCGTGTGACCTTTGGCGGCAAAGCTTTTCGTTTTTGTCGTGAGCGCTACATTTAGGCGACCATCATGCGTGTCGGATTTTCCCTTTCCCACAAAGTCGGATAACAGGACTTCTGCATCACTCAACGTATCGTGGTGGTATTTGATTTCTCTGATTGAAATTTGATCAACGCTGGTCATGGCGTTGATGTCGAGATAGTCGGCCTGATATTTAATGTCTTTGATATCAACCAAAATATGTTTGTCTTCAAACATCACGCGCGGCAAGTCAAACTGGGTAGAGCGAGTGTTTTGGCCATGACTAAAGTGACCGGTCAGTGGCCCAAGATCGACAGCCACAGCATCTGTTTTAGCGATGAGTTTAGGCATCTCCAGTGTCGAACTGATCGAACCGGTTAGCCCCATCTTCGCTGTGCCTGACACTTGCAATTCAGTTTGAAACATCTTGTTTACGAAAGTGCCAATCATCCCAGCTGGCTTAATCGACCATTGCGTGCTGGTCACGGCGCTAGGCGTGATGAAATGTGACGCCTGATACGCTGATTTAAAACTGATCGGGACGGGTAGCGTCGGATAATCCAAGACGACGGTGAATTCGCCAGATGACGTGAGAAAACCACGCTCATGCTTTTCGTTTTCAATCCGCAATCTTGAATCGATTGTCCGGATTTGTTCATTGAGTGAAGCCATTTCTGTTTGGAAACGACGTTGGGCATACATGCTACCCCCAACCCAAATGGTGCCAAGAACGAAGGCGATGGCAACTGGTATTGCGATCCGTTTAGCACTCATGAACTGACCTTTCTTGAGGAGTTGTTAATCATGGTTGTATTCGAAAATAGTCAAAGGAAAAGATATCAGAAAAGGTTATCAACTTGATCTTGGTTCTAAACAAAGCTTAATTTGCTTGTCGAGATCGTAGTTCAGATGGAAGAAATGTGCTCGGACACCTGGCGGTCGTCAAATCAGCTGGTGTATCCATGGTGAAGGTTGACCGTCCGCGAACATCACCAAGATACGCTTTCTACCCAGAAGGCGGCGCCGATCATGAGCGCCAAGGCGAGTGTGGGCAGGTTTGGCCCGAATACCTTGCTTTTGCTTTCGATGTAACGGTAGAGCACGAAGCCCGACCCGATGGATAGCGCAGTGGCCACCATCATGCCCACCACATTTATCACGACACCCTGAGGAAAATACCTGTGCCAAATGGCATTGATACCGATGCAGACGCCGTAATGGATTAAAAAAATAGAATAAGAGCGTTGGCCGGGGGTGGTAAAAAATCCTGGTTTGGGCCATTTTTCAAGCCATTCAAAACGAGCGGCAAGGCTCACTAACAGGGCTGCCACTAAAGCGACGGCAACCGGTCGCCGGAATTCAATCACCAGCGCGCTCGTGCCCAGTAGTGCAATCATGAGCATGGCCATGGCACCCATGATCGAGCGGTTGGACCAGTAAGCCAACATGCCCAACCCGTAGGCGCCAAAGAAATAGAGGGCATAGACGTCAAGCTCGGTGTGTCGATTGATGACAAAGAGCGATGCGCAAGACAGAGCGATGATGCTGACCGGAAACAATACTTGCCAACGGGGGGGTAATGTCCGCATGATGAGGGTCAACAACACGGTGATGATGAACAGCTGAAAATCAATCGCAACGTACCAGACACCCGCCGATAAGGCCTGGTAGCCGAGCAAATCATGAATCAATAGACCGTGTGCGATCCATTGCGCGACGGACGGCGGGGCTGACAATGAGTCATGCTCGAACCAAGGACGAGTGAGGCCCGTCACGAGGGTTGCCAGTGCAACGGCAAACACAAATGGCGTAACGAGACGCTTGTATCTTCCCCAAATCAAATCAAAATGACCGGACGGTGTTGGCCTCGCTTGGGGTGCTAGGCGCGCCGCAACAAGATAGCCCCCTAAAACGAAAAACATTTGCACGGCAAGACGTGCCTCATCGAACAACCAGCCGATCAAGCCAGGCGCAGCCACCTCTACGACGTTAGCCATGGGGCCATAAAAGGCAAGGTGATGCAAGATGATGGCGAGGCAGCCGACCCCTTTCATCGCATCGATGAAAGGGAGTCTTGACGCTGTTGGTGGCTTCGCCTGAACTTGCAAGATAAGTCTTTAACGGCTGGGCAAAGTGTCAATCATGAAATGAAGCTTCTCGATTGATGCGTTAAGCCTTGTGATAAATTTCAGCGCCTTTTTTCACAAATTCAATGGCTTTTTCTTGCATGCCCGCTTTCAGTGCCTTGTCATTTTCAAGGCCCTGTTTTGCCGCATAGTCACGAACATCCTGGGTGATTTTCATACTACAGAAGTGCGGGCCACACATAGAGCAGAAGTGGGCAACTTTCATTGAATCCTTGGGCAAGGTCTCATCGTGAAAGTCTTTGGCAGTATCTGGATCAAGACCGAGATTGAATTGATCATCCCACCTGAATTCGAAACGAGCCTTCGATAACGCGTTGTCACGAATCGCTGACCCCGGGTGACCCTTGGCCAAGTCTGCCGCGTGAGCCGCAATCTTGTAGGTAATGATCCCGTCCTTAACGTCCTTTTTGTTAGGCAGACCCAGATGCTCTTTAGGGGTCACGTAGCACAGCATAGCAGTGCCGTACCACCCAATGAGCGCTGCCCCAATGCCTGAGGTGATGTGGTCATAGCCTGGGGCAATGTCAGTAGTCAAAGGCCCCAAGGTATAGAAGGGCGCTTCGCCGCACTGCTCAAGTTGCAAGTCCATGTTCTCTTTAATCATATGCATAGGCACATGACCAGGGCCCTCGATCATCACTTGCACGTCGTGCTTCCAGGCTACTTGGGTGAGTTCACCCAAGGTCTTGAGTTCAGCCAATTGCGCTTCGTCATTGGCGTCGTACCCTGAGCCGGGGCGCAGGCCGTCGCCCAACGAAAAGCTCACGTCATACGCTTTCATGATGTCGCAGATTTCTTCGAAGCGTTCGTACAAGAAACTTTCTTTGTGATGAGCCAGACACCATTTGGCCATGATCGAGCCGCCACGAGACACGATCCCGGTCATTCGGTCTGCCGTCATGGGGATGAAGGGTAGGCGCACACCTGCGTGAATGGTGAAGTAATCGACGCCTTGCTCGGCCTGCTCAATCAGCGTGTCACGGAAGATTTCCCAGGTCAGATCTTCGGCTTTGCCGTTCACTTTCTCGAGCGCTTGATAAATTGGAACAGTACCAATGGGGACTGGCGAATTTCGCACGATCCATTCGCGCGTTTCGTGGATGTCTTTGCCAGTCGATAAATCCATGATCGTGTCACCACCCCAGCGGATAGCCCACGTCATTTTTTCGACCTCTTCACCAATGCCAGAGCTAACCGCTGAGTTGCCGATATTGGCGTTGATTTTGACTAAAAAGTTACGGCCAATGGCCATAGGCTCGAGTTCTGGATGATTGATATTGGCAGGGATAATCGCTCGGCCACGCGCGATCTCGTCACGTACGAATTCAGGGGTGATTTTGTTAGGGATTGAGGCCCCGAATGATTGACCAGGATGTTGGCGCAACATGCGGCGCACGAGCTTTTCACCGTCTGGGCCGCTGGCTCGCAGATTGTCGATGTACTGCTCTATCCGAAGATTTTCGCGGATGGCAACAAACTCCATCTCAGGGGTGATGATGCCTTTTCGGGCATAGTGCATTTGCGACACATTGGCTCCCGCTTTTGCACGGCGGGGGTGGCGGCGCAGATTGAAGCGCATGGCGGTGAGTTTCGGATCATTGAGTCGCTCTTGACCGTATTCACTACTGGGGCCGGCCAGCAATTCGGTGTCGTGACGCTCTTCGATCCAAGCTCGGCGCAGTTCAGGCAGACCGTGACGAATATCGATAGTGGCATCGGGATCTGTATAGGGGCCGCTGCAGTCATAGACGGTTAGTGGCGGGTTTTTTTCCCCGCCAAACGATGTTGGCGTATCACCCTGACTAATTTCCCGAAACGGGACTCTGATGTCTGGCCGTGAGCCGATCTCGTAGACTTTGCGCGACATGGGCAAAGGTGCAACCGCAGCTGCGTCGACTTCAGCGGTAGCCGCTAAAAATTTTGGGTTTGCATTCATTTTCTGATGAGCTCCAATGATTGGAGCCGAATCGGGATGGATTCCGGCAACACCGGAAAGCGCTCCCAGCATCGGCATTATCCGTACTGGTACGAAGGGTATTTCTCAACCTGACGCCATCGCCAAGTACCCCCGCAAAACTACCTAATGATAGCTTATCTGCCGCTGAGGTTCGATCGGTCAGACAAGGATGAGATTATCCCGATGCATGAGCTCTGGCTCACTCATCGTACCGAGAATTGCCATGATGTCCCCGGATGGCTTACCCATGATCCTGCGGGCATCGGCGGATGAGTAGTTGATCAAGCCGCGTGCACACTCATGACCGTCTTTATCCAGGCAGGCGACCACATCGCCGGGCTCAAAACGCCCTTGCACGCTTCTGACCCCAATCGGGAGCAAGCTTTTACCCTCTTTGCGAAGGGCTTTAACGGCCCCATCGTCCAGCACCAGCCGACCGCGTAACCTTAAGTGATCCGCCATCCACTGTTTGCGCGCTGACAACACCTGAACGCTAGCCTTGAGTTCGGTCCCAATGCATTCGCCTGCGGCTAATCTCACCATGACATTCGGTTCACGCCCTGAGGCAATGATGGTGTGAGCACCACTGCCGGCAGCGCGTTTGGCTGCGAGGATTTTTGTGAGCATGCCGCCCTTGCCGATGCCAGATCCCGCGCCCCCTGCCATCGCTTCCAGCTTGGCATCACCCGCCTGCGCGTGCGCGACAAATTTAGCCTCAGGGTCTTTGCGAGGATCGGATTCGTAAAGGCCTCTCTGATCCGTCAAAATGATCAACGCATCTGCTTCAATCAAATTTGTCACCAGTGCACCAAGGGTGTCGTTGTCACCCACGGCAATTTCTTCCGTGGATACGGTGTCGTTTTCATTGACAATGGGCACCACGCCTAAACGAAGGAGTGCAAAGATCGTGGATCGCGCATTGAGGTAACGCTGTCGATCAGACAAATCTTCGTGGGTCAGCAGGATTTGCGCCGCTTTAATCTGGTGAAGACCAAACGCAACTTCATAGGCTTGCGCCAGTCCCATCTGACCAACTGCAGCGGCCGCTTGCAGCTCGTTCATCGAGGTGGGACGTTTTGGCCACCCAAGCCTAGCCATCCCTTCTGCGATCGCACCACTGGACACGAGAACTACCTGCTTGCCTTGCGCATGCAGAGCGGCAATTTGAGCAGCCCATTGAGCCACAGCGTCGCGGTCAAGTCCGCGGCCGTCATTAGTGACTAACGAAGAACCAACCTTTGCAACCACGCGTTTGGCCGTTGCAACCACTGAAGTGAGAGATGCGTGCTTCGCCATATCTGTTGTTTAACGAGGAGGAAGGTTATCGCCCCGGGCGTCATCAAACCGAGGGTCTTCTGCAACAAAGGTCCCCGCTGCCTTATCTTCGGCGATATTGTCGACTTGTCGATAAGCATCAATGGCGTCTTGAAGATCCCAGATCAGTTGCTGAGTGCCCTCGCCAGAGAGCGCAGAAATCGCGTAGACCTTGCCATCCCAACCGAATTCTTCGCAAAACCGAGCCTTGACGGCGTCGGCGTCTGGGACGACATCTAGTTTGTTCAGTACCAGCCAGCGTGGTTTTTCGTAAAGCGTTTCGTCGTACTTGCGCAGTTCTTCAATGATGGCTCGTGCCTCACCAACGGCCCGCGCCACACTGTCTTCGTCTGGATCAAGCGATGAGACATCCACCAGATGCAAAAGAATCCGCGTGCGCGCTAAATGGCGTAAAAAGAGATGGCCGAGCCCCGCCCCTTCTGAGGCGCCTTCAATTAATCCAGGAATATCCGCAACCACAAAGCTGCGCGACTCTGACGTTCGAACGACACCTAGGTTAGGGTGCAGGGTCGTAAATGGGTAGTCTGCGATTTTGGGACGTGCGTTAGAGATGCGGCTAATCAACGTTGATTTGCCTGCGTTCGGCATCCCAAGCAAGCCCACGTCAGCCAACACTTTCAGTTCAAAGCGAAGGCGACGTTGTTCGCCTTCTTTGCCCGGCGTCCATTGCTTGGGCGCACGATTAACGCTTGATTTGAAGTGCAGGTTGCCCAAGCCCCCTTCACCACCAGCGGCCAAGACCACTTCTTGGCCATGGCGATTCATGTCGAAAAGTTCTTCGCCCGTGTCCGCGTCGTAAATGATGGTGCCGACGGGCAAGCGCAAGACAATGTCTTCTGCGCCAGCGCCGTATTGATCAGAACCCCGGCCGTGTTCGCCATTTCGGGCGATGTGCTTGCGCGCATAGCGATAATCAATCAGCGTGTTGATATTACGATCGGCCACCGCGAACACACTGCCACCGCGCCCACCGTCACCCCCGTCAGGGCCACCTTTGGGGATGAATTTTTCGCGACGAAAGCTGTGCGCGCCGTTACCACCCTTACCGGCGATGACTTCAATGGTAGCTTCGTCAACGAATTTCATAATTTATCAGCACTCGAAAATAAAAAAGCCCTGCCGCTTGCGACAGGGCCTTTAGTACTACTTGATAACTTACTCAGCTGCGACGATAGAAACCGTCGATTTGTTGAGTTTGCCTTTAACAGCGAATTGCACTTTGCCCTCGACCAGCGCAAACAAAGTATGGTCTTTGCCAATACCAACGTTCGTGCCGGGATGAAACTTAGTGCCACGCTGGCGAATAATGATTGAGCCAGCCGAGATCAGTTCGCCACCGTAGGCTTTTACACCTAAGCGTTTCGATTCTGAGTCACGACCGTTACGCGTCGAGCCGCCGCCTTTTTTCTGTGCCATGATTTATTCCTGTTGCGAGCCGGGATCTGATGACCGAGGCCTTAAGCCGCGATATCACCAATTAAGATCTCGGTGTAGTTTTGACGGTGGCCTTGATGCTTCTGATAATGCTTACGACGACGCATTTTGAAGATCGTGACCTTATCATGGCGTCCTTGTGCAAGAACCGTTGCTTTAACCACTGCGCCTGCTACAAGCGGCGTGCCAACTTTAAGTTGGTCACCTTCGCCTACAGAAAGCACCTGGTCTAGCGTGATTTCTTGCCCAATGTCTGCCGGTATCTGTTCTATTTTCAATTTTTCGCCAGTAGCAATGCGATACTGCTTGCCACCAGTTTTTATGACCGCGTACATGGGTTAACCTCGTGTTTTGTTGCAATTAAATGTGTTCAGCCACAATTTCGCAATGCGGATACGCAGCTGAGCCATAGATAATAGCGTGTAACTAATTGAAAGTCAAAAGAAAGTCGCGTGCAAAACCTTACTGATTTACTCCATCCTGTCACGCAGGACATGTTCGCTGTTGATACCGTTATCCGAGCTCGCCTGAATTCTGAGGTCGTTTTAATCCGAACGATTGCCGATTACATCATCGGCGCAGGCGGCAAACGCATGCGACCAGCTATTTTGTTGATGATCGCCAAAGCGCTCGGGTACCAAGGGCAGCAGCATCATTTACTAGCGGCGGTGGTTGAATTCATACACACTGCGACGCTGTTGCACGATGATGTGGTTGATGAATCTGATCTTCGTCGTGGGCGCAGCACCGCCAATGCCGTTTTTGGCAATGCCGCCAGCGTGCTGGTCGGCGATTACCTCTACTCGCGGGCGTTTGAGATGATGGTCGATGTAGACCGGATGAGGATCATGCAGATTATGTCTGGCGCGACGACGGTGATCGCCGAGGGCGAAGTGTTGCAATTGCTCAACATTCACGATCCAGACGTCTCTGAGTCAAGGTACCTGCAGGTGGTTCGCTTTAAAACCGCCAAGTTGTTCGAGGCGGCAGCGCAGGCCGGTGCCGTGGTGAGCGATAGCTCGCCCGAGCAAATCGACGCCGCGGCGGCCTTCGGTCGTCACATCGGGACCGCGTTTCAGCTTGTCGATGATGTGCTGGATTACAGCGGTGATACGACCACTCTGGGAAAAAATGTGGGCGATGACTTGAAAGAAGGCAAACCGACCTTGCCCCTCATCCGGGTGCTAGAAGTAGGATCGGCCGCTCAACGTGACTTAGTCCGTCGCGCGATCGAGTATGGTGAAGCCGACTTTGAAGCGGTTGCCTTGGCGATCACCGATAATGACGCGTTAAGTTATGCCATGCACACCGCAGAGCGTGAGGCTGATCTCGCACGAAAAGCACTTGAGGTGTTCCCAGCATCTGAGTACAAAGAGGCGTTGCTTGGCCTGTGCGCTTTTGCAGTGAAACGAGACCGTTAGACTTGATCGCCGATGTTTGGCTGGCAGAAAACAGGCACTGATCGTTGTAGTTAAGTCGATTTTTGCCGTATCGCTGCCATGATGGCAGCATGGCTTTCTTCTGCAGAGAGAATTTGTGAATCTAGTGCCTTCACCACGCCGGCTAGTTTTAGCGAAAGGCTCAACAGCGACGGCTCATAACTGTTTGAGATTTTGCTTTGTACATCGCGGATGATATCGACTTGAGCCGCTGTGATTTCGAACTTCATGTGTTTGCCTTGCCTTGTCGCAGGTTGCTGTAAATCATGTGAAGCATATCTTCCACGGTTTCAGTTTACTGTAAGAATTGGGGTTTCAACAAAATAAAAACCCTACAATGACCACTGGTTTTGTGTACAACGACTTCGTCTGTTGACTGACTCTGTTTTTCTCGGCGTGAGTGCGCCTAATCCCTATGCAAACCTTAAAAAACGAAATTCGCGAAACTTATTCAGCGTTGTACGAAGCGACCCACGATACCTTAGCGGAATGGTGGAGTTTCATCAGAGATGCTTGGCCTCTCCTGACGCTTGTGGCGGTTGCGCTGCTTGGTACCTGGTTCTATGTTGACCCACCACCGCCTCGCCATATTTATATGGCAGCGGGTATCCCCGGCAGTTCCTATGACGTCTTGGCTAAAAAATACGTCACTTATTTCGCTAAAAGAGGGATTACGCTGTCGCTGATTGCCACTCGCGGTGCTCAAGACAACCTAGATTATTTGGCGACACGCAAAGAGGGGGTGCAAGCGGCTTTTGTTCAGGCTGGTATTGATTCAATTGACCCCAAGGTAAAAATTGAATCACTGGGCAGTATTGCGTACGAACCGATCTGGTTTTTTTACCGCCGACCCGCACTACAAGCGAATGATTTCAACGGCAAGCCCGAATCGGTGCGCAGAATTGATCAAGCGAGAATTTCTCTGGGTGTACCTGGCAGTGCCAGCCACGCGCAGTCGCTGAAGATCATGTCTGTCCTTGAAGTCGCACCTGGGCCGCACTTCAAGTACCTGCCCTATGAAGCGGGTGTCAAGGCGTTACAGAAAGGTGAGATTGATGGGTTGTTTCTTGTTGAGTCCTACGACTCGCAAAGTGTGCAAGATTTACTGAAAGATCCAGCCATTGAGGTGGCTGATTTTCAAACCGCAGACGCCTTCGCCCATTTTCTGCCTTATTTGAAAACGATTCGAATTCCTCATGGCGGCTTTAGTCTAAAGCGCGATTTACCAGCGGCTGATATGCAAATTTTGGCAACGACGACCCATATTCTGGTCGATAAAAATTTGCACCCAGCGATTCAGTTTTTATTTTTACAAGCAGCAACTGCCATTAATGGATCGAGCACTTTCTTTACCCAGCGGGGTGAGTTTCCTTCGTACAAAAGTTCGGATTTTACAGAGAGCGTGGTCGCTAACCGTTTCGAAAAAAACGGTACCCCGTGGTTGATGGATTATTTCCCGTTCTGGTTGGCAGAGCTCATCAACAGAATTGCGGTGCTTGTCTTGCCCATTTGTGCCGTCGCCTACCCATTCATGCTGGCGCTTCCCGGCTTTCGCTTAAAACGAGTGCGTAAAAGGCTCAGCACGCTTTACGCGGATCTGCACGCGTTCGAGGAAGATCTGCGCGTTGACTATGATCCCGCCAAACAAGATGCTTACTTACGAATGATCAATCAGCTTGAATATCGTGCGCTGCATTTATCCGTTCCGGGCAGTCTGATTTCAGAGTATTACTCGTTGAGAGCCAGTATTGATCATGTCAGAGCGGTCTTGACGCGGGATGGTTATGGGTATCGGCCCGAGGATGTTGCTGAATCTATTGAACTGATCGGGCAAGAGTAGTCATTTTTCGATGTTCATTGGGTAGAATCCAAGCACCATAATCATCAACAGATGGGGATATCAATGAAATTAACGTTTTCGGGCGCCAGCCCTTACGTACGTAAAGCAACGGTATGTTCAATTCTCAGAGGCATTGACGCTCAGGTCGAGAAATGGGTCATTGCCACGACAGACCCAGTACTGGCTCAGTCCAATCCGCTTGCCAAGATCCCGACGCTGCTGACAGCTGATGGTCTCGCGCTTTTCGATAGTCCCGTCATTTGTGAATACCTTGACAGCATTGGCACCGCACCTCCTCTGTTTCCGCCGGTTGGGCCAGCACGATGGAAGGCCCTGCGCTTGCAGGCACTCGGTGATGGCATACTGGATGCAAGTCAGCCACGCCGCCGCGAAATCGCGCTGCCACAAGATGAAGGTCGTGTCACATACATCGCGACCCAGCAGGGCAAAGTCAGTCGCGCGCTCGCTGATCTCGAACAAGAGGTCGACAGCTTCGGGCAACTGACCACGATTGGTGAAGTGACAGTGGCGTGCGCGTTAGGTTATCTGGATTTCAGATTTGCTAATGAGCCATGGCGGCTTGGTCATCCCAAGTTAACGGCTTGGTATGAAGCTGTCGTGAAATTGCCAGCCATGGCGCAAACGATGCCGGCAGCCTAAGAACAGCGTTGCTGTTGTCAAGGGCTAGGGTAAAGCATCGTATGCTGCTTTCTCAAAGTTGGTGAACAGTTGCATCGCCTTGGTATCGGCGAAGGGCAATATCTGCATCAGGATCACCCCAGCGACATTGCGGCTGGGGTCGATCCAGAAAAAAGTGTTGGGCAGTCCCGCCCAAGCAAGACTGCCTTTTGAGCGCCCGGTGGCTGCTGTCTCTTCATTGATCATGAAGCTTAAGCCCCATGTCTTATGTAGACCCGGGAAGAACTCGGCGTCTAGCGACCGATTGACATCATTGGTGTGAAGCATCTTCACTCGCAATGTCCCCATGGCATTTTGCGACATCAACGAGACGGTGCCGGGCTTGAGAATCTGATGCCCATTGCCAGAACCTCGATTTAAGATCATCCGCGTGAATTTGAGATAGTCGTTCGCGGTTGAGTACAGGCCACCGCCCCCAGGTTCAAACTCAGGATTCTGATTGGTTTCAAATTGGGTCGCGGTGAGTTTGCCCGCGGCATCTCGCTGATGAACTTTCGCCATGCGTTGACGCATCTCTGGGCTCAGTTTGAAACCTGTGCTGGTCATGCCCAGTGGTTCTGTGATGTGTTGCTTAATAAAGGCACCAAGACTCATGCCAGAGATCGCTTCAATCAGCTGACCTGCCCAGTCAATCCCAATGCCGTACTCCCATTGAGTGCCAGGGTCAAACATGAGCGGGACATCGAGCCCGATTTTTTTGCCAGAACCCGCACGCGGCTTGCCGGTGACTTGATGGTATCTCGCCAGATCGGGGCACCAGATGTCGTTTGCAAACCCACAGGTGTGGGTCAGTAAATGACGCACGGTAATTGGGCTTTTCGGGTCTCGAAGCGTGGGTTGACCAGCGGCATCCCATCCGGTTAACACCTGAACCTTGCCAAGTTGAGGAAGCCATTTTGCCGCCGGCTCATTCAAGCTCAGGCTCAATTTTCCCTGATCAACCAACTGCATCACGGCGGCGCCAACCATGGGCTTGGTCATGGACGCGAGCCAAACGACGGTATCCATGTTGACCGGGGTACCGTGTGCAAGTGCGCGCTCACCGAAAGCCCCCTCATAGATTGTCTTGTCGGCACTGGTCAGCGCGGCGATCACCCCAGGTACGTCGCCCGCATCCACGGCGTGTTTTAGTAGTGCATCGATAATTTGCTTCATTGCCTTGTCGTCCTTTGAGCTTCGTCCTCGTAGGGAGATGCTTTGATCACCTCGGCCGAAAACCTGCTGTCACGTTAGCGTATCGTAGGCTGTTCGTTCAAAATTTGTAAAAAGGTGTACGGCTCTTTTATCCATAAAGGGTAACAACTGCATCAGGATCAGTCCAGCGACACCTTGTTCGGGATCAATCCAGAAAAAAGTGTTGCCTATCCCTGCCCAGGATAAGCTGCCCGCAGAGCGGCCGGTGGGCGCTCGCCCCTCATTTCTCATGAAACCTAATCCCCAACTCTTCGGGGTGCCAACAAAAAACTCGACGTCGGTTGACCAGGCCTGACTTTGCGTTCGCAACCGGTTGATGGTCAAGGACCCTGTGGCGCGTTGCGTGATCAAGGCGACGGTCTCTGGTCGCAGTAGCTGGTTTCCGTTACCGCTGCCTTGATTCAATATCATTCGCATAAACTTCGCATAGTCGAGCGCCGTTGAATACAAGCCCGCGCCGCCAGACTCAAACTCAGCGTGTGCACCTGCTTCGATGGCGGTCACGTTGAATTGGCTTTTAGCATCCCGTTTGTGGATGGGAGCCAGGCGTAAACGCATGTCGGGGGTCAGCTTGAAACCGGTGCTGTTCATGCCCAGCGGGTCAGTGACATGCATTTTTAAGTATTGGCCAAGCGTCATCCCGCTGACTGCTTCAATCATCAGGCCTACCCAGTCGAAGTTGATGCCATAAGCCCACTGGGTGCCTGGATCAAACGCAAGTGGTAGTTCAAGGCCTTGTCTTTTACCCGATGCTGAGTGTGGTTTTCCGGTGACTTGATGGTATTTCGCGAGGTTGGCATCCCATAAGTCGTACGTAAAGCCTGCCGTGTGGGTGAGCAACTGGCGCAGGGTGATTGCACTTTTAGGATCTCGCAGCACTGGTTGACCGTGCTCATCGAACCCTCGCAAGACCTGCGCTTTGCCCAGATAAGGAAGCCATTGAGAGGCCGGTTCGTCGAGACGGAGTTCACCACGCTCAACCAGTTGCATCGCCGCCACGGCGACGACCGGCTTGGTCATCGAAGCGATCCAGAGGACGGTGTCCATCGACATGGGTTGGCCCCTACCGAACGCACGCTCACCAAACGCACCTTCGTACAGCACGTCGTCAGCCGTGGTCACCAGCGCAATTGCGCCCGGGATATCCTTACTGGCGATCGCGGCGCTGAGGAGACGATCTTCGGTCTGGCGCAGACGAATGGATGTTTGAGTTGTCATTGTCTTGACGGCACTGTTCGACGCACCCGAACACGCACTCGCGGCAATGGTCGCGACCGTTTTCAGAAGTTGACGTCTGCTGAGAGCCATGCGTTGTCCTTGTTTTAACCGGGGGTAACTGAAAAATGCCTTTGCAGTCCCCGCGCCCTTAATTACATTCAAAACAAACGGTAATATGCAACGAGAATAACAAAACAGTCGTGTCAAGAGGAGTCAGGATGAGCGGTTTACCCAGCGAGCAAAGTGAAGAGCGTCGGATGATCACCGACTTGGTGGTCAAATTTGTTGAGCAAGAGTTGATGCCGCTTGAACCGGCGATTTTGGCAAGAGAAATCAAAGGTGAAGCCTGTAAGTTGCTGCCCGACGAAGAGGCGGCGCTGCTAACAAAATGCAAATCTCTCGGCCTTTGGGCCTTGGATGCGCCAGAAGCGCTCGGGGGCGCCAACCTGGATGCCACGACCTTGGTGGCAATCAATGAAGCGCTCGGACGCACGGTTGTACCGTTCGTGTTCCCACCGGATTCGCCGAATCTTCATATGCTGCTGGCAGTCGCCAACGAGCAACAGCGTGAAAAGTATCTACTGCCCTATGCAGAAGGCAAGATCACTGGGGCCATTGCAATTTCTGAACCCGGTGCGGGAGGGGACCCCTCGGGGATGTTGACTCGCGCGGAGCTTGACGGCGATCACTGGGTCATCAATGGACGCAAAATTTGGGTGAGCCGTGCTTCTTATGCGGACTTTGCTATCGTGATGGCTCGCACAGGCGAAGGCAAGCGCCAAGACGGCGTCACCGCCTTTTTGGTTGATAAAGGGACGCCAGGGTATGAGATTCTGCGCGAAATCCCGATGCTCTCTGGTCATCGCACCTATGAGATTGCGTTTGAGAATTGCCGCGTTCCCGTCGGTAATTTACTCGGGTCTTTGGGTAGCGGCTTCGGGCCCATGCAACTTCGACTGATTGTTCGACGCTTGCAAATGGGGGCGTGGTGTATCGGGATGGCCAGTCGTGCGCTCGAGATGATGTGCTCACATGCGAAGCAGCGGGTCACCTTTGGTGAACCACTCGCCAACCGACAGGCTATCCAGTGGTGGATTGCTGATGCAGCCACGAAAATTCACGCCTGCCGGCTGATGGTGCTAGACGCCGCGCGCAAACAAGATGAGGGTCAAGATGTGCGGTTTGAGGCATCGATGATCAAAGTTTACGCAACCGAAATGGCAAGCGAGGTCATCGATCATGCGATGCAGACGTTTGGTGCGATGGGTGTCACGAAAGAGTTGCCGCTGCACTTAATGGCGCAACGGGTCCGCGTGATGCGGGTTTATGAGGGGCCAACCGAGGTTCATCTCATGTCGATCGCCAAGAAGATTCTCAAGGACACCAAATGAGCGGGGCGACTCAGGCGGCATTGGCAAATACACCACTGGCTGGGGTGACGGTCTTAGATTTGACGCAGATTTATCAGGGGCCATATTGCACCTTCCTGATGGCCAAAGCGGGTGCTGAGGTCGTCAAAATAGAGCCGGTGCACGGCGAACCTACGCGCACGAGAGCAAAAGTTGGAGGTGGGGCGTCTTTTCCGATGGCTATGCTCAACACCAACAAAAAGGGGATTACGCTGAATTTGAAGTCGCCGCGTGGCGTCGCCATCTTTAAAGAGATGGTCAAAAAGGCAGACGTTGTTGTCGAAAATTTCGCACCAGGTGTCATGGATAGACTGGGCGTCGGTTGGTCGGTGTTGCATGAAATTAATCCCAAACTTATCTACGGCAGTGGGACTGGATTTGGGCTATCAGGACCTGATCGCGACAACCTTGCCATGGATGTCACGATTCAAGCCGCTGCTGGGTTAATGAGTGTGACAGGTGTCGCAGACGGCCCACCCATGCGGTCTGGGGCTTCAGTGGTCGATTTTCTGAGTGGGGTTCATCTCTACGCTGGATTGATGACTGCGCTTTTTGAAAGAACCCGCACTGGGGTGGGTCGACTCGTTGAAGTATCGATGCAAGAGACCGCCTATCCGACGCTTGCTTCAAACTTGGGGCTCGCCTACCGTGCAAACGGTGCGGTTCCGCCAAGAGTCGGGAACCGGCACGGGGGCTTGGCGCTTGCCCCATATAACGTCTACGAAGCTGCGGACGGGCACATCGCGTTTGTCTGCGTCACTGAGCCTCACTGGAGAAATATTCTCGCCGCGATGAATCGTCTTGATTTGCAGGGTGATGTACGTCTATCCACCAACCAGGCCCGTGTTGAAAATATTGAGTACACCGACAGCGTGATTCAAGCGTGGACAAAGACACTGACACGACAAACGATTTTTGAACTGAGTAAAAAGTATGGGTTTCCTGCGGCACCTGTTCGGGATTTGATTGAGGTGATGAATGATCCGCACATGCACGCGCGCGGGACGCTTGAGTGGTTTGACGACCCAGAGCTTGGCCGAGTGGTGCTGCCGCACACCTCGTTGATGCTGCATGGCGCAGATCGGATCGACACCATCGCGAGCCCGTCCTTGGGGCAACATAACGCTGAAATCTACGCAAAATGGTTTGGTTATACCGACCAAGAATTGAGTGCGTTGACGACAGAAGGGATTTTATAAAAACAACACGGTGATGCTCGTCGTGATGGCAGACACATCTGCTTGCAATTCGTAACCATAATTTACCGGGCAAATGGCATTGTTAGTAACTCAAATGAATATAATTCTCATTCTCATTTGAGGGCTTTGATGATCCCTCGCTTTATGTCTCAAAGGGGGCTTCATGCCGGTACGGTCTGCTTACAAAACCTCGCTTTGCTTTGTGTCGCTGGGGGTGGTGTCTATTGCCTTGGCCAACACGCAAAGTGGGGTCACACAACTTCAACCGGTGGTGGTGCAAGCGCCATATCACGCCATCGACACGCCGTGGACGACCCACACAGACCGGCAGGCGCTCGATGATTTGCAAATCCAAAGTTGGTCTGATTTTGGACAACGTGCAGACCCCGGTGTGAAGTTCAATCCCCGTACGCAAAGCATCAACATCAGAGGATTGGACGAAAGCCGTGTCAATACGCGAATCGACGAGATACGCCAGCCTTGGCTAAACGATGGTGCACGTGGGGTGCGTGGCGGGTTGAGTGCTTTTGATTTCAATACGCTGTGGGCGTTACATATTGTGCGCGGGGTTGACTCTAACGCAGTCGGCTCAGGGGCATTGGGTGCAGCCATCAAGCTCACGACGCTAAGCCCTCACGATCTGCTGACGGGTGACAAGGGCTTTGCAGCACTTGTCAAGACAGACCTGAGTACCTTGGATCAAAGTACAGGCATTAACACGGCAATTGCTTGGCGTCACCACTCGACATCATGGTTGGTGCAAGCTGGCGTGCGTGAAGGTCTTGAAGTAAGCAACAAGGGCCAGCAAGGTGGCTACGGGGCAGGGCGTAGCCAAATGGATCCAGCGAACTATGGGCAGCAAACGTATTTACTGAAAGTGCAGCAACGCTTGGGGTCTGAGCATCGCTTCGGTCTTACCGGTGAGCATTTTGAGAAGGACGGGGATATCGACAACATGTCAGCGCAGGGTGCCAACACCCCTTATCGGCAACACCACCATCAGACGCACGATCAACATCGCCGAGAGCGTTTGTCATTCGACTACCGCTATCAGGCGGCACACCCCCAGGGTCTCGTCGATGAGCTACACGCAAAAGTCTACTGGCAGCAAACGGCACTAGCCAGTGACCTGAACGCCATCCGAAAACCAGATGCGAGAGGCCGAATATTGCGCGGTGACCCTTACCAATATGCCTACCCTTATGGCAGTTTCGTCCGTCAAAATAGCATCGCTGAAAACCTCTATGGCGCAGATGCTGAAATATCCAAGTATCTGGCTGGCACAGTCGCTCAGACCTTTACCCTTGGCGGTGAATGGTTTAACACCGATGTCACCCAGTATTCTGCCGGCCAAGACAACTGCCCTTCTATTTCAGCACAACTGAAGCAACCCTTTGGGCCACGCGCGTGCACCGTGCTCAACAGCAACCAATCCGACGTACCCCCTGTGCTCGGTACTCAATGGGCAGCTTGGTATCAGCATGCGATAGCGCTCAACGAGATCGGGCTCACGCTATCGCCGTCGATCCGATATGACAGCTACCAACTGCGGCCTCATGGGCAAGGGCAGTCGGCATTCTCGGCGCCAGATGCCTCGACAGACACCACCGCAAGTGGTGCTAGGCTTTCGCCCAAGCTGTTGGCTTCCTGGTCAATCCACGACGAGGCAACCCTCTATGCACAATATGCGACGGGCTTCAATGCTCCCAGCGCGACCCAACTCTACAGCCGTTACGGTAGCTACGGTTCATATCTGAACCTGGGTAACCCAGACTTGCAACCAGAAACCAGTCAAGGCTATGAACTTGGCTTGCAGCTGGGCAGTCAGGCGCGTGGCGCGAGCCTCACTTATTTCGATAACCAATATCAAAATCTCATTGAAAGCAATGTGCCGATCGGCGCAACTCACAGCGCTTGGCAAGCGGGGATGGCGTCGATGTATCCACTGGGCGTCACGACCTCCTCCAACATTGAGCAAGCGAGAATTTACGGTCTCGAGGCCCGCGGCCACTTAGACCTTGGCAGTGGTTGGCGGCTTTGGGGAAGCGCCGCTTGGGCTGACGGCCGCGACCAGCAAACTGACCAGGCCTTGAATTCGGTCGCTCCGCTCACGACCACCCTAGGGTTGGGGTATCGCCATCAGCAGTGGGGTGCTCACGCCATCATGACGGCAGCGGCAGCACGTACGAGCGTGAAGTATCCAACCGCAACGCCGGCTGTACCTATCCCGGATTATCAAACGCCTGGCTATGGCGTGGTAGATCTTGCGGCCTACTGGCGGCCTTCGGTGATTGAGGGGCTGACGGTTCAATTGGGGGTCAATAACTTGTTTGATAAGCAGTATTGGCTCTCGTCTGGCGTGCCGTCGGCCGGGGCCAAGCCCGCCGCACTGGCTCAGCTCACTCAGCGCCCTGTCGACTGGTACAGCGAGCCTGGTCGCAACTACCGCTTAACCCTGACCTATCAATATTGAAAATACGGCGATCTCAAGGACCGCCAATCGGAATGCCAACCGCAAGGGCAGCCGGAAGGCCAACCAGAAGGACAACCGAAAGGCCAACCGAAAGGCCAACCGGTTGAGGGCATCGGAGCTGAACACCACAGGCATATGAATAGTAGAGAAATGAAGGCAAGTGAAATGAAAGCAAGTGAAATGAACACAACCGTCGCAGATTGCTCCTATCGGGCTAGACAACTAGAGGTGCGAGAGAAGCTAAAAGCGTTAACCCCAGAACAACGATCTGCCAGAGCCAGAGATATCGCTAGCTCTCTTGGGCTGACGGAAGTGCAATGGGTGGCAGCCGGGCAAGACCGTCTCTCAAGTAGGCAGTTGCGCCTCGAACCGAGCGCTTTGTTCGGTCGCATGGGCGAGCTCGGACAAGTGATTGCCATCACTCGAAACGACGCTTGCGTTCATGAGTTAAGAGGTGAATACTCAAGCGTCAATCACGAAGGGCATGTCATCCTGATTCAAGGCGATCCCATTGACCTCAGGATCTTCACAGCAGCCATCCAAAGCATCTGGGCAGTCTCAGAGCTAGGGCGGTGCAGCCTGCAGTTTTTCGATCGGGCGGGCCGAGCCCTACACAAAATTTACTGCACTGAACGCACGAATATGCTTGCCTATCAGGCACTAGTTGAAGACTTTCTAGCACCCGCTAACACCTGGCCTCTCTGCGCCGATTCTCCGGGTGAGGTGCTGAACTCAAGCGTCGATCAACCTCAGGTACTCAGACAGGCATGGCTCGCGCTACAGGATACGCATGAGTTTCACGGGTTGATTCGTCGCTTCAAAGTGTCACGCGTGGCGGCGTTTAAAGCAGTCGGCACAGACCTTGCACAACGGATTGAGATTGAGGCCGTTGAAGCGATACTCGCAGACACCGCCACCCGGGCGATGCCGCTGATGTGTTTTGTCGCAAACCGAGGGGCTATTCAGATTTACACGGGCCAGATACATACGCTTTATCGTCAAGGTCCTTGGTACAACATCATCGACCCCAGCTTCAACTTGCATCTCAATACGCAAGCGATTGCATCCGCTTGGGTGGTTAGCAAGCCAACGGTCGATGGATGGGTGACTTCCGTAGAACTTTACGATGCTGACGAAGGTTTGACCGTGCAGTTTTTCGGCGCCCGCAAGCCCGGCGAGCCCGAACTTACCGTGTGGCGAGACATCCTAGGGATGAACTGCCATGTGTCTCTGGCTTGCTGCCAAAGCTAGCGTCAACCGACCAGCACGCAAGCGATAAGATATTGTTATGATCCCCTGACTAAAAACAATAACCACAGGGGTAGACATGTTTCTCAAAGATCCATCTTTGAAGGGTAAGCGCGTGCTGGTGACGGCCGGTGCCAGCGGTATTGGACGCGCCATCGCACAAGGGTTTGTTGAAAACGGTGCAAAAGTGTTCATCTGTGATGTAGATGATGCGGCGTTGGCCAAGACGACCAATGAGCTGCCAGGATTGCTAAGCTGCCACGCCGATGTCTCTCATGAGCAAAGTGTTGCAACGCTGTTTCAAGCGGTGGATACAGCGCTTGGCGGATTAGACATCATGATCAACAACGCGGGCATCGCCGGGCCCACCGGCATGGTGCAAGACCTTCAATTAAGTGACTGGGAACGAACGCTAGCGATTAACCTGACGGGTCAGTTTTTGTGTGCCAGGCTCGCTGTGCCACGCTTGAAAGCGGGTAACGGTGCAAGCATGATCAATCTGTCTTCGGCTGCCGGTCATCTGGGGTTTCCCGGTCGTAGCGCTTACGCAGCGTCGAAGTGGGGGGTTATTGGTTTTACCAAATCCCTCGCACTTGAGCTGGGGCCTCACGGCATCCGTGTTAACGCAATCTTGCCCGGCGCCGTTGATGGCCCTCGTATCCGGGCGGTCATAGCAGCCAAAGCGCAAACCTTGGGTGCACCGGTCGATGACATTGCCAAAATCTACGAGACCCAGGCGGCGATGGGTTCATTAGTCACCGTTATTGACATCGCCAATATGGCCCTATTTGCTGCCACAGACGCCGCCCGCTACATTAACGGGCAAGAATTGGTGGTAGATGGCTACACCCAAAAACTCAGTTGAGAGACAACCATGAAAATCGCAGTCATCGGGACGGGACTCATCGGACAAGCTTGGGCAATCGTTTTTGCCCGCGGCAAGCACGAAGTTCGCATGTGGGATGGGTTTGCAGAAGCGACCACAAAGGCGAGGCCATTGATTGCAGAGCAGCTTGGCGACTTGCAGCGGGCCGGTCTGATCGATGAGTCACCCGCCGTCCTGCTGGCACGAATCAAAGGCGTAAAGACGCTCGAAGAGGCTTTGGAAGGTGCTGAGTATGTGCAAGAAAGTTTGCCTGAGAAGCTCGACATCAAAAAGGAGATCTTTGCACGTATGGATCACATCGCACCGGCGGGTACGGTGCTCGCCAGTTCAACCTCAAGTATTCCGGCATCAGCGTTTACAGAACATCTGTCTGGCCGAGCGAGGTGTGTTATCGCACACCCGGTGAATCCACCGTGCCTGGTGCCGGTTGTTGAAATTTGTGGCGCACCTTGGACGGATGCAGATACCGTGACACGCACCTGGGAGGTCATGCAAAGCACGGGTCAGAAGCCCGTCAAGGTGCATAAAGAGTTAGAAGGGTTCATTCTGAATCGACTGCAAGGCGCTTTGTTGCGAGAAGCATTTCGCTTGGTAGAGCAAGGTTACGTTGACGCCGAAGGTCTTGATGTCACCGTCAAAGATGGGCTCGGCTTACGGTGGGCTTTCATGGGGCCGTTTGAAACCATTGATTTGAACGCGCCAGGCGGCATTGCAGATTACGCAAAACGGTACGGACCAATGTACGAATCGATCGCGAAGGAGCAGACCTCGACCGAACCGTGGTCCGACGAAATTGTAGCCAAGCTAGAGGCAGAACGTCGCGAATATTTAGACGCAGATAAATTGCTGGATCGACGGATGTGGCGCGACCGTCGGTTGATGGGGCTCGCGGCGCACAAAAAGGCGGCAGAGCGCGATATCGGTCAATAATTAAAACCTATATGACGCAACGGTTTTCAAGGTGTTAATGCATTTTTAAAGACTTCATCATAAGTGAGACATAACATGGCATCAGCTCGTAAAGTCATTATTACCTGTGCACCCACAGGCGCAATCCATACCCCATCCATGTCGCCCTACCTGCCCTGTACGGCAGATGAGATTGCCAAAGCGGCGATTGACGCAGCGAATGCCGGTGCGGCGATTTTGCACTTGCATGCACGCGACCCTGTCGATGGCAAACCGACGCAAGACCCCGCCTTTTTTTTACCATTTTTAAAACAGATCAAAGCAGCAACCAACGCGGTCATTAACTTGACAACGGGTGGCAGCCCGCACATGACAGTTGAAGAACGGATGCGCCCAGCGATGACTTTCATGCCAGAGGTGGCGTCGCTCAATATGGGTTCAATGAACTTTGGTTTGTTTCCGATGTTGGGCAGATTTAAAGAGTTCAAACACGAATGGGAGCGTCAACATCTCGAAAACAGCCGTGATTTGGTGTTCAAAAATACTTATAAAGATATCGAAACGATTCTGCGTAAAGGCACTGAAAACGGTACTCGATTCGAGTTTGAGTGCTACGACGTCAGCCATTTGTACAACCTGGCACATTTTGCTGAGCGCGGCTTAGTCACCGGCCCCATCTTCGTGCAAACGGTTTACGGGATCTTAGGTGGTATCGGCCCTCATCCTGAGGATTTGATGCACATGCGTCGCACCGCGGATCGCCTCTTCGGTGACAGTTACCAGTGGTCGATTCTGGGCGCTGGACGCAACCAAATCCCACTGGCGACGATTGGTGCCGCCATGGGGTCGCACGTACGCGTGGGTCTGGAAGACTCGCTGTGGATGGGGCCGGGGCAACTCGCCGTATCCAGCGCGGCGCAAGTGACTCGCATCAGAACGATTCTTGAAGCCCTGAACTTCGAGGTGGCAACCCCAGACGAAGCCCGAGATATCTTAGCCCTGAAAGGCGGTAATAACGTCGCTTTCTAGTCGTTCGGGCGCATGGACAACCAGTGCCCGGAGGGCTCAAATCCTCAAGCGCTTGGCCTTTTAGGTATGATTGCTGTCTTGCAAGCATAAATAACCGTTTGACAATTGGTCAGACGGTTGTAGTTCAGGACAGCCATGAAAGCCTTTTTAAATCTCGCGCGTCTCATCGATGCGGTGAACGATTTTTTCGCACTGATCGCGAAGTGGTCGGTCATTTTGTGCGTTTTTATCAGTGCCATTAACGCCATCGTGCGTTATACGTTGAGCTATAGCTCAAATGCCTGGATTGAAATCCAGTGGTACTTGTTTACGGCCTGTGTGCTGCTGGGCGCGGCGCAAGTGCTGCGAGTCAACGAACACGTGCGCGTCGATGTGATCTATGGTACGTTATCTAGCAAAAAGCGAATCCTGATCGACATCATGGGCATTGTTCTTTTTTTGCTTCCGGCAATGGCGATTTTCGCTTATTTGTCTTGGCCGATGTTCTGGGGGATGTATGTCTCTGGCGAAGTCTCGAGCAACACGGGCGGTTTAATCCGCTGGCCTGTGGTGCTGATGTTGCCAGTGGGATTTACGCTGGTCTGGTTGCAGGGTTGGTCAGAGTTAATTAAGCGAATCGGGTGGTTGCTGGGTCGTTATGAGATGGACCTGACCTACGAGAGGCCACTGCAATGATGAGTATGCAGACGTTTGCCCCGCTGATGTTTGCGGGATTGATCATCATTATGCTGATCGGTTTTCCGGTCGCCTTTTCGTTGTCGGCCTTAGGCCTGATGTCGGCAGGGATCGCAATTTATATGGGCTGGTTTCCTGTCAGCTTCATGTATAACCTGCCACTGAATGTATTCAGTATCCTGACCAATGACTTGCTCTTAGCTATCCCGTTTTTCACGCTGATGGGGGCGGTGCTTGAAAAATGCGGTCTGGCTGAGGATATGCTCGACTCAATGGGCCAGTTGTTCGGGCCTATTCGCGGCGGCTTGGGTTATTCGGTCATTATCGTCGGTTTTATTCTTGGTGCGATCACTGGCACGGTGGCAGGGCAAGTCATTGCCATGGCGATGATTTCTCTGCCCGTCATGATGCGCTACGGCTACAACATGCGCTATGCCACAGGCGTGCTGGCTGCTTCAGGCACGATTACTCAACTTGTCCCGCCGTCTTTGGTGTTGGTGGTGATGGCTGATCAGCTGGGACGTTCGGTGGGGGATATGTATAAAGGGGCTTGGGGCCCGTCGATCCTGCAAGTGGGGATCTTCATGCTCTACACCTTTATCCTGAGTCGCGTGAAGCCCTCTTATTTGCCGGGGATCCCCAAAGCGTCACTTGAACTCAGAGGGTGGCCGCTCTGGAAGAAATGTCTGCGCGGCATCATTCCGTCGGCCTTGCTGATCTTCGCGGTGTTGGGCAGCATGGGCGGATTGCCATGGATGGACACAGCTGTTGCAACGCCGACTGAAGCAGGTGCCATGGGCGCCGTGGGTGCCATTCTGTTGGCAGCGTTTCATGGCCGTTTAAACTGGCCCATCATCAAAAATGGTGTGACAGGTACCATGCGCATCACCGCGATGGTGGTGTTTATTTTGATTGGCTCACGAGTTTTTTCTCTGGTCTTTCAGGGGGTCGATGGCGCACTCTGGATCGAACATATGCTGTCGTCCTTGCCGGGCGGACAAATCGGGTTTTTGATTGCGGTTAACCTCTTTGTATTTTTCTTGGCGTTCTTTCTCGATTTCTTTGAAATCGCCTTCATTATTTTGCCCATGCTGGCGCCTGTCGCCAATAAGCTGGGCATCGATATGATCTGGTTTGGTGTGCTGTTGTGCGTCAACATGCAGACCAGCTTTATGCATCCGCCCTTCGGTTTTGCGCTGTTCTATCTTCGGGGCGCGGCTGATCAGATTTATAAAGATGGTGCCTTGCCCAAAAAAGTCTTATCCAAAGACATTTATCTCGGTTCAATTCCGTTTGTCTTGTTACAACTTTTACTGGTGGTGATTGTCATTTTTTTGCCCCAGACGGTCACTGTCTTTGTTGATAAACCTCAAGTCATTGACGTGAATGCGGTCAAAATTGAAGTGCCGCAAGAGGGCAACGCTGACACTGAAGAGGACACAGGCAGCGAGGATAGCAGCGAACAAACGATGAGAAGCTTCAAGTAGTGCCCCCTCAGCCGCCAGAGGATTGCTACTCAAGCACTACCGTTTTGAAATCACCCGGCATGACAAGCTCGAGAATTTCGACATCATCGGAATGAGCGATTTCACGATGCCGAATCCCAGGGGGTTGATGCACGCAGGTGCCCGCCTCGAGTTTGTGTTGACCATGGCCTTCGTACTCGAAGATTGCCCAGCCCTTGAGAACATAGACTAGCTGCATGTCTACGTCGTGCTTATGCCATTCGCCATGGGCGTTGGTGCCTTTGACGGCCTTGATGACATGCATGACTGCTTTGCCGGTCGTCGCACTGTGAATACCTAAATCTCGGTAGTCGAAATACTCACGTAATCCGTCGTGTTTAAAGCTCGCCTCTTTCGCGTGTTGAATGCTGAATTCCATGTTGTCTCCAGAAAAAATCCCCCGCGTTACCAGAGGAACGATCGGGGGATGAGTGGTCGAATCAAGACTTCTTGAGACTAACCAACATACTTGTGAAACATCGCGAGCGTGCGCTCTCTGGCTAACTTTGAAGCAGCGGCATCATACGACCCACGCTGATCACAGTTGAATCCGTGATCCGCAGCATAGTAAAACGCGGGATTGCCGGGGTAAGCAGCCGCGACCGCTTGAGCTTGTGCCAAGGTAATTGAGTGATCTAGTTCAGCGAAATGAAATTCGACAGGGCACTGAAGTTTCTCTGACATGAAGTTGGGCAACGCGCCGCCGTAGTAAGACGACGCAGCAGCCAACCCCGGGACGCGAGCAGCGGCCAAAAAGGCGACAACACCGCCCCAACAATAGCCGACGATCCCAGCCTTGCCGGCTGATTTGCCAAAGTCGAGAACCGCAGCCACATCACGCATGACATCGTCGAACTTGACCTGTTTCATGATTTCGATACCAGCGGCAATATCTGGCTGGGTATAGCCCACTTCAAAATCACGCTGAGCACGATCGAAGTACGAAGCGGCAACGGCGAGATAGCCGTCTGCGGCATACGCATCAGCGACTGACTTTATATGGCTATTAACACCGAAAATTTCAGGGGCGACCACGATCAGCCCACGCGCCTGAGCAACGGGCTTTGCCACGTAGGCGGCGAATTCGTGACCATCACTTGCCTTGAGTTGAACCACTTGACCCATGTCGATCTCCTGTCGTTGAACTGCTTCACTGGATTTTTATCTTAACAAACGTTTGACGACGACAATACTCATCTGGGTAAGGTTTAAACCGTCACAAGGGCACTGAAAAACCTACTTTCTGTTGGCGCCGTAGGTTTCGGTCAGGTATTCAACGATTGCGGGGACGTCTTCTTCATTAATAGGTGCCTTAAAGACGTTTTTCATTTTAACGACGGTCGCCTGCCAGTAACCCTTGCCGCTGTTTGGCGGTTGGTACTCTGCGTAATGTGCCGAGTGGCACGTCGAGCAATTGGCCAGCGTGGTTTGGTAGCCGGGCAGCGATGACGTGCGCCACAGAATGCCATCTTCTGGCAACTGGATCTCTTTAGCCAAGAGGGTGCTGGGTAATAAGACGATCGCGAGGCAGATCAGTTTGGTTTTCATATGAGCGTCCTTCAAGCTACGGTGACAGCAATGGATTCAATGACATTACGCATGTAACCTGGCGGGTTCCAGCGAGCGCTCGTTGGTTGGGTTTCACCCAAAGCGCTAATTGCCTGCACACGCAAATCCAGTGTGCCTTTCTGGGCAGGTTTGAACTCGAGGCTCCATGGTCTGAAGGAATACCGCCCAAGGTCCTGTCCCAATTTGGCTGCCATCCAGCTTTTACCGCCATCTTGCGAGAACTTAACCGCTTTGATCCCCGCGCCACCGTCAAACGCAATGCCCCGCACCAAGCTCGACTTGCCAACCTGCAAGACACTCTTGTCGGTCAAATTGGTGATGAAAGAGCGCACACCAAATTTGTTGATGGGGATGCTTTTTGCCACAGCAGCGCCGGGCTCAACACATTGACAGTCATTGTCTGGCACACGATAGGCGGCGGCCATCCAAAAACCGCTAAACACATCATTGACCACATTGATTTCGCTGAGATGCTTGATCCAATAAGTGCCGAAATAGCCGGGCACAATCAACTTGATGGGATAGCCGTTCAGGAAGGGGATGTCTGCGCCATTCATCTGATAGGCGACCATCACTTCGCCGTCTAACGCGTGATCGATATCCAATGCCTTGACAAAATCTGGCCCGTCGCCCAGTGGCGGCTTATCGAGCCCGTTAAAGGTCACTTGCTTTGCACCTTGGCCAGGATTGGCCGCTTTCAAAATATCTTTCAACGGTACGCCAACCCAAGTCGCATTGCCCATGGCACCGTTACCGAGTTGTCCGCCGTTGACACGAGGCTCAAAAAAACCGCGGCTGTTACCTGAACATTGATTGACGGCGACAATTTTTTTGGACGTGAATTTGGTTTTTAAATCCTGCAACGTGAGTTCGAGAGGCTTGGCGACATTGCCGCCAATCTTCAGACGATAGGTCGCGGCATCAATCGAAGTCGGGATGCCATTCCAGTGATAGCGAACGAAGAACTCATCGTTCGGGGTGATGACTTTATTGTCGAAATAGCTAAAAGGCGTTTCCAGTTGTGGTGGCCGAACTGTCAACACAATGAGTGGTTTTTTTTCAGGAAAAGCAACCAGATCTCTTTCGCCCGACGCGAATGGTAAGTTGACTTTCGTGCCGGCCGCGTAGGAAAGAGATGAGAGCGAAGATGAAGCCGCCCCTACAACGCCTAACGCAAGTAGTTTGCGCCGGCTGAGGGCGTGCGCTTGATCGGTTGCCATGGTTGAATCCTCTCAATGTGTTGTTGTAACAAAAAGTGTAATGCATAGACGAGTAACACCCACCGGCGTGCTGTCATTTTGTTACCAATGACAAGGGTAACTCCCTAGTGGCTGGGCGGGTATTTGCCAATACTGAGCCACGCCAGAGAGATGAACTGGCGACTTGAGCCGATGAGCTAACCCCCAATGCGTGTGCTCGGGTCGCGCATCCTGATCTTCGCTCGTTTCTGGTCGTAAACCGAGGTGAGTGTGTTCGCTGGGATGTTGAAGTTTCATGACTTCAAGCCCTGTTCTGGCCAAAGATAGCCGAGCAGTCGATCCTGCCCCTGTCCGAATTCTGGTCTCTAAAGCCCGCAATACCGCCGTCGCTAGTAAATAGCCCGTTCCAAAGTCCAGCGCTTGTACAGGTAGGGGCTTTGGTTCAAGCGTTTGTGTTATCCGCTGTCCTCGCTCTGCGATCCCCATACTCATTTGTACAAGACTATCAAACCCGCGTCGGTGTCTCCATGGCCCAGTATGCCCGTACGCATTGAGTGAGACGTCCACCAGACCGGGGCTGAGGTCCTGTCGAGCGGCCGCGCCCAAACCCAAGCGGTCGAGCGCGTCGCTACGATAGCCATGTACGATGACATCGGCGGCTTGCAGTAAGGATTTGAAGAGATCTAGATGGCCAGGTGCTAGCAAGTCGACCCGTGCACAGCGTTTACCCACCGTCATCTCTGGCTCATTACCGGGTTCGACCCACCAAGGGGGATCTATTCGAAGCACCTCGGCGCCGAAGGCCGCTAGCATTCTTGTGCAGGTGGGCCCGGCCAACACGCGGGTGAGATCGAGCACTTTCAATCCCTGTAACGGTCTGGCCAGATTGAATGCCCAAGCGGGCTGCCTGCGCACTGCGCCCTCTGCCCAGTCAATGAGAGGCTCGGCCATCACGGCTTGCCCTTGCGGATGTTGTTGCCAATCTTCAAACGATCGCATGGTCGCCGCACACCCGCCGCTGGCAACAATGGCAGACTCTAAATCATTGCTTGACCAGTTGGCGACGGCTTTCGCCACGGATGCACGATGCCCCTCAGCGTTTAAAACAGATAGGGCAGCTTGATAGTGGTGAGGCGCGTTGGTGTGCAACCTGATCCACCCGTCTCGAGTTTGGTAATCCCCAGTGATAGGGTCGCTGTTCGGGGGTGTCTGCCAACCAACAGGGCGTATCGAATCACGAAACCAAAACGAGGCTAATCGGCGGTCGACCATGACCCGTGCTTTTTGTTCAGTATCGAATCCCATCGCCTGAACGAGGCTCGCAAGCGCTAAGCCACAAGCACCGACTGTTGCCGAGGCAAAAGAGGTGACCGCGAAAACTGACGGCAACTCTCCGTCACCGGTGAGGGATACTTGACTGACTTTGGCGGGATCGCCGTTGGCGGCAAGCCAAAACGAACGAAGGATTTCAATATCGTGGTGCAACGGTGCTACCTTACGGTTGGGGGTCTCAATAAAACGCTTTCTGATCCAGCGAAAGGTGGGGGAAGGCGCTTAGAACATGGCTTTCTGTGACAGGCGGCAGCGCTTGAAGGTAGCCGGGATCGAGGTCACCGAGTGACGTGACACCGAGCAACCCCATACACGTACGTATCTCTGTTTCGAGTAGCTCTAGCACGCGAACGACGCCTTCGGCCCCGGCGGCCGCCAAGCCAAAGCACTGCATCCGACCCAAACCAACCATGTTGGCGCCCAGCGCGATGGCTTTCACCACATCAGTGCCACGATTAAACCCACCATCAATGATGATCGTCGCGCGCCCTTTGACGGCCTGCACGATTTCGGGCAGTGCGTCCATGCTGCCTCTGTCGTGATCTAACTGCCTGCCCCCATGATTTGAAACGTAAATCATATCGACGCCATGATCGATGGCCATCGCGGCATCGTCGGCTGTGCTGATGCCCTTCAATATCAAAGGAACCCTCAGTCTCTGCTTTAAGCGATCGATATCCTTCCAAGTGATTTGAGGTTGAAACTCTCGCCCTGGCACCTGACTGCGACGGATATTGCGTTGCGCGATGTCGCGTTCGCGACGGCTGTAGTAAGCGCTATCCACGGTTAAGCAAAAGGCGCTGCAACCTGCAGCCATGCTGCGGTCAGCCATGGCGTCAACCCACGCCGCATCCCCATGAACGTATAGCTGAAAGAGCCGCAGCGCCTCTGGTACGGCGTGCGCAACGGCTTCAACATTGACTTGGCAAACTGAGCTCAACATATGACCAATGCCGAAATGATGCGCGGCTGTCGCCGCAGCAACGGCAGAGTCCGGCGCAAACAACTCAAGACTGCCGACCGGCGCTAACATGACCGGTAACCGAAGATCGCGTCCAAGAAAAGTAGTGCCCGTCTTTACTTCGCTGACGTCGCGCAAAATCCTCGGTTTGAATGCTAATCGATCAAGGGCAGCACGATTGCGCTTGACCGTGGTTTCGGTTTCAGTACCACCGACGATATAGTCCCAATTGTCATGATTTAGCCTTTGCCTGGCTTTCTGAATAATTTCATGCAACGTTAAAAAGGGCAATGCCGTCGGCGGGGGCGCCGCCTTTGTCTCGTGGTTTGTCATCGTGCGACCAATTTCTTTGAATGTGTGCTGGTAATGTAGGCATCGACCTCTCGTTTGTCAACGAAGCCTCGCTTGACGCATGTCCCTATTTGAACGATAACGTTGGGCAATGCCAATGTCATGTCTAATGGGGGATCTTGGGACGATGGTCGATTTAGTTGCAGTGCGCCAATTGGCGCCTACCGGCGTGTTGCGCGTGGGGATCAATATGATCAATTTTCTGCTCGTGTCTGGTGTCTCACCTGAGGGAGAGCCAGAGGGCGTGGCGCCTGACATGGCCCGTGCTATCGCAAACATTCTCGGTGTGCCGGTTGAGTTAATCCCATTTGGTTCACCCGGTGAATTGGCGGATGCCGCGACAGCGGGGCGTTGGGATATCGGCCTGATCGGTGCTGAACCGACTCGGGCAGAGACCATTGATTTCACCAGCGCTTACGTCGAAATCGAAGCGACCTATCTCGTGCCGCCTGAATCCAGTTTTCAGTCGATCGATGAGGTGGATCAACCGGGTGTCCGGATTGCTGTTGCTGCACGCAGTGCCTATGACCTCTGGCTGAAACGGCATATTCAGCACGCAAGTTTGATCCATGCGGATGGGTTTGAAGCGACCTTCGAGCGCTTTGTCCACGAAAAGCTGGATGCCATGGCGGGCTTGCGAACCGGTCTGATGGCGGATGCAGTGCGCCTACCAGGTTCACGCCTTCTGGACGGCCGGTTTACGGCGGTTCAACAAGCGATCGGCACGCCTAAAGGCCGACCCGAGGCTGCGGCTTTTTTACAGACGTTTGTCGACGATGCAAAATCGAGCGGAAGGGTTGCTCGTCTGATTGAGAAGTACGAGGTCAAGGGCCTGTCAGTCGCGCCTTGACCCCGCTTGAGTTGATGCCAGTGTTTAGTTCTTGAGTTTATAGCCAGTCTTAAAAATCCATTGAACGACAAGCAGACAAACCAGCAAAAACAAACAAGTCATGCCAACGCTCAGACCTAAACTGACATCGCCCGCGTCGTAGAAACTCCAGCGAAAGCCGCTAATCAGGTAGACGACCGGGTTGATGAGAGCGACCTTCTGCCAGAAGGGTGGCAACACCGCGATTGAGTAGAAACTGCCACCCAGAAACGTCAGGGGCGTGATGATGAGTAACGGTACGACCTGAAGCTTTTCAAAACTATCCGCCCAGACCCCAATAATAAAGCCGAGCAAACTGAAGGTGATTGCGGTCAGTAGCAAAAAGAATATCATCCAGAAAGGATGGGCGATATGCAGTGGCACGAAAAAAGTGGCGGTCGCAAGAATGATCAAGCCGAGAATGATCGATTTGGT
The DNA here is from genome assembly GCF_964834465.1 of Jezberella sp. Taxonomy (NCBI): domain Bacteria; kingdom Pseudomonadati; phylum Pseudomonadota; class Betaproteobacteria; order Burkholderiales; family Alcaligenaceae; genus Jezberella; species Jezberella sp. Next base: position 113,033 of record NZ_CBAZRM010000002.1, on the reverse strand, counting down.
GGCTGCCGCGCCAACATAACTTAAAACGATCTCGAGATGCGACACCGGCGCTGAAAGAATCTCGTAAATGGTTCCGCTGAATTTCGGAAAGTAAATCCCGAAAGAGGCGTTTGAAATACTCTGGGTGAGCAGCGACAGCATGATCAAACCGGGCACAATAAACGCACCGTACGAGACACCATCAATAGCCGTGATGCGCGAGCCGATAGCCGCGCCGAAAACGATAAAGTAGAGCGAGGTAGAGATGACAGGTGCGATCACGCTCTGCATGATGGTGCGGCGTGTTCTGGCCATCTCGAAATTAAAAATCGCCCAGATGGCATGAGTGTTGAGTTGCATGTTTATTTGGCTCCACCGTCGACCAGATCGACAAAAATATCTTCGAGTGAACTCTCGGTTGTGCGTAAATCTTTGAAGTGAATCTTTTCGCTAGCAACGAGATTGAGCACTTCTGTGATGGCAGGACCTTTGCTTTGTGAGTCGAACGTATAAGTGATTTCGTCACCTGCAGCCGAGAGGGATAGCCCGTCGATCTTCAGCGCTGTCGGTAGCGTCGTTAATGGCATAGCTAACTGCAGGATGAGTTGCTTTTTACCGAGCTTTTTCATGAGTGATGCGGTGGTATCCACGAGTTGAATCTCACCTTGAGTGATGATGCCGATGCGATCCGCCATCTCTTCGGCTTCTTCAATGTAGTGGGTGGTCAAAATAATGGTGACGCCGGTTTGCTTGAGCTGCCTGACCAATTGCCACATGTCTCGCCTGAGGCTGACATCCACGCCAGCAGTTGGCTCATCCAGAAACAAAATTTGCGGCTCATGGGATAGTGCCTTCGCGATCATTAGCCGACGCTTCATCCCACCGGACAATCTAACGATTTTGCTGTCTTTTTTATCCCAAAGGGATAAATCTTTAAGAATTTTTTCAATCAAGGCTGGATTGGCCGGTTTGCCGAACAAGCCTCGGCTAAAAGACACTGTGTTCCAGACTGTCTCGAACATGTCGGTCGAAATCTCTTGAGGCACCAACCCCACTCTTTCGCGGGCCTGCCGGTAATGAGTGATGTGGTCAAAACCATCGATGACCACATGACCCGTTGAGGCGTTGACGGTGCCGCAGATGATGCCGATTAAGGTGGTTTTGCCTGCGCCGTTAGGCCCGAGCAAGGCAAAAATCTCACCTTTCCTGACATCGAGATTGATGTTTTTTAGGGCACTGAAACCCGTCGCGTAGGTCTTCGATAAGGAAGACACAGAAATAATATTGTTCATGAATACAGGGCTTTTAAAGGGATGGCCGCAACCATCGTTGCATGTCGATCGAGCACGGGCCAGAAAGTTTCCACCGCAATAGTAACGCTTTGTTACTACGACATTGCCCACCCTATAATGCCGGTATGGAAAAGACCAAACGCTTGATCATCGCGATCACAGGTGCCTCAGGCACACTTTACGGTATCAGGATGCTTCAAGCTTTGAGCGTCAGTGACATTGAAACCCACTTGATCATGAGCGACTCGGCCAAAATAACGATGGCGGCTGAGACGGACTTCAAAGTCGATGAGGTCGAAGCAATGGCAGACGTTGTTCATGCCGCGAAAAACATTGGTGCGTCGATTGCCTCAGGGTCATTTTCAACGCTGGGGATGGTGGTGGCCCCTTGCTCAATCAATTCTTTGTCTGAAATTGCCTGGGGGATCACGGGTAACTTGATCTCGAGAGCTGCAGATGTGGTCTTAAAAGAGCGACGACGCCTGGTGTTGTTGGTGCGTGAAACGCCATTGCATGCAGGTCATCTCAAAGCGATGGCGCAGGTCACGGAAAATGGCGCCATTGTGATGCCGCCGGTTCCTGCTTTATATACACGTCCCCATACCGTGGATGATGTTATCAACCACACGGTCGGCAGAGCGCTTGACTTGTTTCACATTCAGACCGATTTGGTATCCCCTTGGGGTGGTCTCAAACCCCGTCAGTAGTTCTTAGCCCTTTATTACCAAGATGTAACAAAAATTGTTACAGATGGTCATATGTTTATCATTACACTTCACTCTTTTGAAAATGCCGCCGCAGCGCGTTGCATTTTTATGACTTGTTACCGCTGAACTTTGATTCGATCAAAATGACCTCATTCGACCCCTTCGCAAACAAAAAAACTTCAAAATTCTGGCTCTGGGCAGCAGCCGTGGTGGTGTTAGCACTTGTTTATTTTGTGGGCAGCAGGCTACTTCAGAAAGATGTCCCCCAGACAAGAGTCAACACCACTCAAACAGAAGATAAAGATTTTGTCGATCTCAATGAGAAGCAATTGGCCAGTGTAAAAGTTGAGCCAGCCCAAAGCGCTGACTTCTTGGCGACCTATAAAGCATTTGGCAGCGTGGATTTTAACGAGAACGCTGCTGTGCAAGTGTTTACCAATTACCAAGGTCGAGTAAGTCAAACCTTTGCAGATGTCGGTGACACGGTGAAAAAAGGGCAGGTGCTATTTACGGTCGACAGCGCCGATCTGGCGCAAGCTTCGTCCGCACTGCTTGCGGCCAAAGGTGTGTATAGCCAAACTACCGCGACACTGGCCAGAGCAAAAGAGCTTTATGAGATCAAGGCAATCGCACTAAAGGAATACCAACAGAACGTGGCGGATCAGAGCGCCGCAGAAGGCGCATTGAAGGCCGCCAGACTTACCGTGGCGCTGTTTGGTAAATCAGAGGCTGAGATAGCGCAGATCGAAAGCAAACGGAAGATCGACTCGACAATGAAAGTGTTGAGCCCTGTGTCGGGCGCGGTGATCACTCGCAACGTTCAACCTGGGCTGTTCGTGCAGGCAGGCGCGACACCGGCGCCTTTCGTCGTGGCCGACGTGTCAACCAAATGGTTGATTATTAATGCGACAGAAGCAGAGAGCCCTAAATTGAAAGTGGGACAAGAGGTTGAAGTGAAAGTCAATGCTTTTGCGAATGAAACCTTCAAGGGCCGAATCAAGGTCGTTGGGTCTGTGGTTGACCCAGTCACTAGGACAGTCACCGTACGTTCAGAGATTGCTGATTCAGCCAATTTGTTGCGCTCGGGGATGTATGCGACGTTTACCGTGCGATCCGATCAAGCCGTCAGAAGCGTTGCTGTGCCGGATGATGCGTTGGTTCGCGAAGGTGACGGCTCAATGTCGGTTTGGGTGTCCGAATCCAACAACAGAATGAAAAAGCGCACAGTGACGACGGGCCTGCGGACCAACGGCCTGGTTCAAATCATTCAAGGTCTTAAAGAGGGCGAACCGATTGCGTCAACTGGATCAATATTCTTGAGTAATTTGCTATTGGTTGGCGAGTAGTTGACGTTTTGCTTTGGTCTTGTCATCGACCGTAATGTGTGCCCCTTAGTTTTGAAACAGAGAGATTTTTTGTGATAGCGTCAATTATTTCTTTTGGTCTCACACGTCGGCCAATCATTTTATTAGGCCTGCTCGTGTTTATCGCAGCGGGCTTGATGGCCTTTAGTAAACTCAACATTGAGGCCTACCCTAATCCTGCCCCTGTCATCCTCGAGATTACGGCACAAGCGCCAGGTTTGTCAGCCGAAGAGATGGAGAAGTATTACACCATCCCCATGGAAATTGGCCTCTATCCTACGCCAGGAATTACCAATATCCGTTCTACCTCGTTCTATGGTTTGGCGTTTGTCAGAGTGACATTCAAATATGACGTTGATTTTTATTTTGCGTACTCGCAGGCGGGGATCAGCCTTCAGCAAAACGTCAATTTGCCCGGCAATCAGATCCCGCAGATACAACAGTCAAGCTTGGTCGGTGAGATTTTCCGCTATCAAATCGTCGGGCCGAAAAACTTCGGCCTGACAAACTTGCGAACGGTGGACGATTGGGTTGTACGGCGGCGACTCTTAACGATCCCGGGCATCGTTCAAATCAATACGTGGGGAGGGACCACGAAAGAATTTCAGGTACTCGTCGACATAGCGAAACTGCAGGCTCGTAACCTGACGCTCTCGCAAGTCGTCAGCGCACTCGGAAATTCTAATAGCAACGTGGGTGGCAGAGAGCTCGATTTCGGTCAGCAGTCCGTCAACATCAGAGGGGTTGGATTGATTGATGACGGAGGTGAGGATGACCTCACTCAAGGTAGCCGCGTGACTGATATCGAAAACGTGGTTTTGTCACAAACCAATGGTGTTCCGGTGCTTGTTAAAGATGTGGCCAAAGTCGATATTGGATATGTTCCCCGTTTGGGAATCGCGGGTAAAGACCATCAAGACGACATCGTTGCCGGCATCGTGGTGATGGGGCGTAGCCAGCACACCAATGACATGATCCCCAAAGTGAAGGCCATGATTGAAGCGTTGAATACCGACGGCAGTTTGCCGGCGGGTGTCAAAGTGGCGCCTTATTACGACAGATCAGGTTTAGTGGCAGTGACCACGCATACGGTGATTGAAAACTTGGTTTTTGGTTGTCTGTTGGTGTTCTTCATTCAGTGGGTATTTCTGGGTGATTTGCGCAGCGCCATCATCGTGGGGGTCAATATCCCGTTTGCGTTGTTGTTTAGCATCATGATTCTTGTTGTCAGAGGTGAGGATGCCAATTTGCTGTCGATCGGCGCTGTCGACTTTGGCATTATTGTGGATTCTGCGGTGATTCTTGTTGAGAACATTTTCAGAAATTTCCAGCAGTCTGGTGCGGCGCGACGCAGGCTGATAGAAGATGTTGAAGGCACGGGCTTCGATGAACAGGCGCAAATCAAGCGTTATCCGAAGTGGACAGAACGGTTGAGCATGATCTTAATTAGTTCAAAACAAGTTGACAGTTCGGTGTTGTTCTCTTCTGTCATCACGGTCGCTGCTTTTATCCCCTTGTTCACCATGCAAGGGGTGGAGGGCCAGATTTTTGGCCCAATGGCCAAGACGTACGCTTATGCGTTAAGTGGCGCTTTGATTGCAACGTTCGTCGTTACCCCTGTCTTGGCCTCACTGCTACTGCCAGCACACATCGAAGAAGTCGAAACCTTTTTGGTGCGGTTTTTGCGGCTCAAATATGAGCCAGTACTTCGATGGTCACTTATTCACTGTAAAAAGATGGTGGGTTTTGGCTTGATATTTTTGGCGCTGACTTTCTTTCTGGCGACCAGACTGGGATCCGAATTTCTTCCCGCGCTAGAAGAAGGTAATTTGTGGATTCGTGCTGCGATGCCAATGACCATGGCGCTAGATGCTGGAACTGAACCAGTGGGTAAGATGCGTGACATTTTGCTTCGCCATCCCGAGGTACTGACTGTCGTTTCCCAACATGGCCGCCCAGATAACGGCAGCGATGCCGCCGCTTTCTCGAACGCAGAGTTGTTCGTGCCGTTAAGGCCTTTTGATCAGTGGAAGAGCGGGCGAACCAAAGAAGATTTGACGGCCGACATTCAAAAGGAATTTGACGATGAGCTACCAGGCGTCGTGTTTAATTTCTCGCAATATATTCAAGATAACGTTGAAGAAGCGTTATCAGGCGTGAAAGGCGCCAACTCGGTCAAAATTCTCGGCCCTAATCTGGCCAAACTCGAGGAGATTGCGGAAGAAGTTCGAGCGCAGATGAGAACGGTAAAGGGCGTTGAGGATCTTGGTATTTTTTATCTCAGAGGGCAACCGAACCTGAATGTAAAAATAAATCGTGAGAAGGCGGCCCGTTATGGCTTGAATACGGGGGATGTGAATACCTTCATTCAGGCATCACTGGCCGATCTTGTTGTGACCAATGTGTTGGAGGGGCCGCTCCAGTTTGGCTTGTCCGTGCGCCTGTCGAACGATGATCGCAATGATATCGAGAAAGTAAAGGCGCTGCGCATTGGTTATCAGACCCCCAGCGGTGCGACCGCCTATACCCCTCTTTCATCGTTAGCTGATATCACCGTGGACACGGGGGCAACCTACATCTATCGCGAATCCACGTCACGGTTTATCCCAATTAAATTCAGTGTGCGTGGCCGAGATTTGGGGAGTACGGTTGCTGAAGCGCAAGATAAGATTGCCAAAACAGTGACTTTACCCCGCGGCTATCAGATCATCTGGGCCGGAGAGTTTCAGGATTTGCAAAAGGCAAAAGAGCGGTTGACCACCATTGTGCCCATCACGCTGATATTGATTTTGATTCTGCTTTATTGTCTGTTCAACTCGTGGTCTGATAGCTTGCTCGTGCTGGCGGGTTTGCCTTTTGCCATCGGCGGAGGGGTGATTGGTCTATATGTTGCTGGTTTAGATTTCAGTATTTCTGCGGCGATCGGATTTATCTCGCTGTTCGGGATTACGGTGATGAACGGCATTTTGATGACGAGTTACTACAACCACACGCGTGAGACCACAGCGTTGAGTTTGATCGATGCGATGTTTCACGCGGCCAGTCAGCGGATGAGACCGATGTTGATGACAGCGTGGTCAGCATGTATCGGGTTGTTTCCTGCTGCGATTTCTCACGGTATTGGCAGCCAAGTGCAGAAGCCGTTGGCAACGGTAGTGGTGGGCGGCCTGTTAATCGGACCTCTCATGTTGCTAATCGTGGTGCCAGCCCTCATGTTGTTGAAAGATATTGCAGCCAACAAGCGTGCGGAGGCTAAAAAATGAAGCGTTTGAGGGTGGCGAGCCCGCTCGTATTAACATCGTTGCTGTTTCTCGCTGTGATGCCAGTCTGGAGTGCGACGGGCAAGGCGACAGTTGGAGGGCCCAAAAGCAACGCGGGGACGAGTGTCGGTGGTGCCGCTTCAGCCAACAGTAAAGCACGAGGGACGGTAGGTGGGGCAACTACGCCACCTCCTGTCGCTAATCCAGCACCTGCCGGGAAAAAATGAAACTTCGGCTCTCCGCACTCGATCTCCTTTTGCGAGCATCTTTCGTAAGAACCATGAGCCGAAAGCACGGCATGGGTCTTTGGATTACCGTGCTTGTCACAGTGGGCTTGCAAACGCTCGCCCAATTCATTCCGTTCTTGCCTTGGCTAAGCTGGCCTTTTCTCGCCTATGTGGCGTGCACATTGCTGCGTGACTCGGCGATACCTGCTAGCAGGGTGCCAGCATTGTGGATAAAAAATGCGACTGCACTTGGCACTCGCCCTATCGCCCTGATCAGTTTGTTGTTATATGGCGTGCTTAGTTTCATTCTCTACACGGGTCTAAGTGATTTGCTGCGACTACTTCCCTTGTCAGAGATCGGCACGCGCCTGAATGTACCTGTGATTGCTGTGTTTCCTTATGCATTTGCAGAGGCCGTTGTCATCTTGTTTGCTACATCTTGCGCGTCTAGGCTTGCGGTCGATGATAGCGATGTTTTTGCCTTGTTAGCGATAGGGGTTCGGGACTTGTTGTTTTCACCCGTATCAAGCCTCTCGCTGATATTGTTTTATGCGCTGATCTGGACCAATGTTGTTACCCAGCTGGCAATATTCGTGAAGTTGCCCTTATTGTCAGTGGTGCTAGGACACAGCGCTTATTCAGTGACAGCAATACTTTGGGCTGCGGGAGGTCTTCGCCCCAACGATTGTGTTGACACAACTGACCCCGCCTTGAAGATCGTCTGACCGTCATGAAAGAAATGTATACAGCAAATCCTTTTCAGCGAAAGCTACCTAAAATCAGTCTCGCTTGTGGATTGATTCTGGCGCTCACGGCCTGTGCCGTCGGGCCTGATTATGTTCGCCCCGAGGCGGCTAGCGTATCTCGCTTTACTCGTGAACAGGACCCTGTCAGCGCGAGTTCTGTTGATCTCGTTAAGCATCCCATACAGGCTGACTGGTGGCGTGATTATCAATCCGATGCCTTGAACGACATCGTCGAACTCGCGTTGAAACACAATCCGAACGTTGAGGCAGCGGAAGCGACCTTGAAAGTGACCCGAGCTAACGTTAGGGCACAGCAGGGTTTCTTTTTTCCCGCCATCACCGCAGGGTTCTCGGGGGTCAGAGGTAATACTGGCAATAATATTACGGCCCCGACGGTTAATTGGGATGCCAACACCTATAGCTATTCTTTACAAACGGCAACGTTCAACGTGGGCTTTACGCCAGACATTTTCGGTTTGAACAGGCGACAAGTCGAGTCGCTTGAGGCGCAATCGAAGAACGCTCAGTACCAGTTAGACGCGCTTAAGATCACGATCGCCAGTAACGTCATTGCGGCTGTGATTCAAGAAGCCGCCCTAGCGGAACAATATGCCGCCCAGCAAGAGTTGGTCAGACTTGGCAGTATGCAGCTGGTGACTGCACGCAAGATGCTCTCACTCGGTTATTTCAGCCGGCTTGACCTGGCTAATCAAGAAATGGCGTATGCAGCATCGGTACAGGGATCATTGGCGGTTAAAAAACTACTCGATCAGACGCGCGATTTGATCGCAGTCCTGTGTGGTCAGTTGCCCAGCACTGAGCTAAAGCTTGTCAACCTCGAGAAGGTTCAAATCCCAGCTCATCTTCCACAAGCTGTCCCTTCACAACTGGTCGACCAACGGCCCGATGTGATGGCTGCCGAAGCCTTGGTTAAGTCTGCGAATGCCCAAATTGGGGTGGCAATCGCGAATATGTTGCCTCAGTTCTCCATCGTCGGCTCATTAGGGGGGGCCGCCAATGTATGGAGCGACCTGTTCAGTTCGGGCAACCCGTTCTGGTCGTTAACCGGTAATGTTGGTCAGGTGGTGTTTGACGGCGGCACGCTCTACAACCGCAAACGGGCCGCTGAAGCAGCGACCGAACAAGCAGTGGCACAATATCGGGCGACTGTCATCGTGGCTTACCAAAATGTGGCTGATACGCTTTACGCGTTAGAAGCGGATAAGACGGCCTTCGACACAGCCTTAGAAAACGAGAAAGCCAACTTGGCGATTGCAAACGGTCTGCAACAACAATTCGAAAAAGGCTATGCGTCTGAGCCCGCTGCGCAATTGGCCCGTCAGGGTTACTTGTCAGCCAGAACCGCGCGTTTGCAGGCGCAAGCTACCTATCTGGGCGATACCGTTGCCCTCTATCAATCACTGGGCGGTGGCTGGTCTCGAGACAGTAGCGAGTCGCAGCATACAACAACCAATTGATCACACGTCAGTGGCCTGAAGTCTCAGGTGTTCGTTGATATAGTCAAAAAAAAGCGTGATGACAAGCTCTGTCAACACGCTTTAGTTCAACCAAGAGGGGCCTTGCGCTCAGCGTATCAGTTGGGTACGAGAACTTCTTGCGCTGTATTCGTTTGCGGGTTGGTCATGATTTGCCAGTGATACCCGGCAGGGGCCGCCCTTGTGACCCCTGGACTTTGCACATAAACGGGTTGTTGCTGCACAACAACCGGTTGCTGGACGATCACTGGAGGTGGGCTGTAATAGTAAGGCGCGCCGTAGTAGGGCGAGTTGAGTGATGCCCCAACGACCGCACCAGCAATGACACCACCCACTACCGCAGGGCCGACCCAACCGCCTCGATAGCCCCCATGGTAACCATACCAAGCGTTCGCATTGACGCTCATCAGCAAGGCAGCAGCAAAGCCAGCAGACAGAAGAAGTTTTTTCATGGCATCACCAAATTCAAGTTAATCGCAAGAGTGAGATTACTCAAAGCAATCTAAGTTCCGTTAATTTGCCAGATTTCGATCGACCGAGTCATTACAAACGCGTAATTGGCAGGACGACAGGGGCCAAAAAGCCAAAAGCAATCCTTAAAGGTAATCCTTTCCTGCCTCTTGCGCAAATCGCTCGGGGGGGCCCACCCAAACGATTTGACCGTGCTCGACCACATAAACGCGATCCGCATGCGGTAGGGCAAAGGTGACATTCTGTTCAGAGAGGATGACCGTCAGATCTGTCGTTTGTCTTAACCGCTCGAGTGCCTTAGACAATTGTTCAAGAATCACAGGTGCTAAACCAAGGGTTGGCTCGTCGAGTAACAACAGTTTTGGTTTAGCCATTAAGCAACGGCCAATGGCCAACATTTGTTGTTCGCCCCCACTGAGTGTGGCTGCGGCTTGGGCGATCCGTGATTTCAGGATGGGGAAGAGATCGAACAGCCAATCCAGCTGCTTTTGCCTATCCTCTGCGCTGAGGCGTAATCCGGCAATTTCAAGATTTTCGCCGACACTGAGTTGACCAAAGAGCTCACGGGTTTCTGGGCATTGGATGAGCCCGCGCTGGGCAATCTGAGCGGCAGACATCGCTTGTTGATCAACACCGAGAAATTTGATCTCACCTTGATAAGGAATCATGCCAGAGATGGCATTGAACAAGGTCGTCTTGCCGGCACCGTTCAGGCCCACGACAGAGACGAACTCGCGTTCGCGGATATGCAGCGAAACGTTTTGCAACGCAACAGCTTTGCCATAATTCACACTCACGTGAGTGACATCGAGCATGGACGTCCCGGTCTGCGCTAGTGCCGGTCGCTGAGCCACTTCAAGGGCACCACCCAGGTAAACGCGACGAACAGTTTCATCTTGCATGACAGCTTCCGCAGCCCCTTCAGCGATCTTATTGCCGAGGTACATGGCGAAGACACGATCAACCAGAGCGGCAACGCTTTTGACGTTGTGATCCACCAGTAGTACAGCACGCCCTTCATCGCGCAATGAACGAATGAGCTTAGAAAAATCTTCAACTTCGCCAGCGGTCAGCCCGGCGAACGGTTCGTCGATCAAGACGACATCGGGGTTTCGCGCGATTGCCTTGGCAACTTCCATCCGGCGCAGATCTGCAAAGGCTAAGGTGCCAGGTAACCGATCCATCACCGAACCAAGTCCCACCAGATGCGCAATATCCCGCGCTCTTTGGTCGAGCGCTTTGGGCATGAAAAGCGTGGTCAGCTTATCCGGCAACAAGCCGAGTTTGATGTGTTCGAGCACCGTCTGTCGGTGTAATGGCCGAGAATGCTGAAACACAATCCCGATCCCCGCGCGTGCTACACGGTTTGACGGCCAACCGGCAACGTCCTGCCCTTTGAGGATGATCGAACCCGAGTCCGGTTTTGTGACGCCCATGATGAGTTTCATCACGGTTGATTTACCCGACCCGTTTGGTCCGATCAGGCCGAGAATTTCACCGCCCTTGAGATCAAACGCAATATCGTTAACGGCCACCAGGCCGCCAAAGCGTTTGGTCAGCCCCTTGACGCTTAGCATGGTGTTGAGTGCTTGCATGATTAGCCGCGCTCCTTGCGATGCAACATCATCCCCAAGAACCCACCCGGCACGATCATGATGACAATCAGTGCAATCAGAGAAACGATAAAGGTCGATAGCGTGCCAAATGGGCGAAGTGCCTCACCGGCGGCAATCATGAAGATCGCACCGAGCACTGCCCCGACGATAGTGCGGCGACCCCCTAAGACGGCACCAATGATGATTTGCACGCCCACCGACACGTCGATCATGGTGCCAACGGAGGCTGTCCCCAAATAAAAGGCTAAAAATGCTCCTGCCATGCCGGTAAAAAAGGCACTGACCACAAAAGCAGCCAGCTTATGTTTAGCGACGTTAAAACCCAGCGCTGAGGCTTCAACCGAGTTTTGACCAATCGCTTGCAAAATTAAACCGACCGGCGATCGAGAAATAAAGTACAACACGGCGCCCGATACGAGCATCACGGCGAGGGCGATGTAGTAATTTGCCACGGGATCAATCGCAATCACATCCGGGATCGTCAGGCCGATCTCACCGCCCGTCACACTTGCCCCAACGACGACGACGTTGAGCATCAGCAGCACAGCCACCAGCGTGATCAAACCGAAGTAGGGCCCTTTCAGTCTGAGGGCGGGCATGGCCAATATGACACCACCCACCACCGCCGCGAGTGAACCAGCCGCGATGCACCAAGGGATGGCTAAGCCGTAGCGACTATTCAGGATGCCTGCGGTGTAGGCACCCAGACCAATCAGAAAGGTAGGGCCGAAGTTGACCTCCCCTGCGTAACCAAACAGCAGATCCCAGGACATGGAAAAAACTGCAAAATAAAATCCCACCGTCAGTAGACCCAGCACGTAAGCGCGAGAGTACATCGGCAAGACAAAAGCAGCGGCCAAGAACAGTGCCGTGAACCAAAAAAGACGTTTTTGTGCGTGCGAAGTCATGAGGGCCTCTTATCAACGACGACCAAGAAAGCCCTGAGGGCGAACGTACATCACGATCACCAGCAGGATAAGGGATGGTATCGTGCGATACGCTGGAGAGATCAAATAGGCGGTCATCGTTTCGAGGTACCCCACCGCATAGGCCGCATAAAGTGAGCCTGCGATGCTGCCTAAACCGCCGAGGACGACGATCGTGAAGGCGCTCGCCATCAAGGGCCCCGCACTATATGAACTGACGCCTAGAAACATGCCCAGCAATACGCCTGCAACGCCAGCAAGTAAGCCATAGATCAGCCACACGGCGATATAGATTTTTGACAACTCAAAGCCCAGCAGCGTCACGCCTTTTGAATTCATCGACGCCGCCAGCAACACCTTGCCTAGGGTCGTCTTGTTCACGAGCACCCAAAGTAAGCCAATAATCGCCCAACATATCACTGCGGTAAAAATTTCGTTGTCGGGCACCCGTACGCCACCAATGAGCCGTACCCCTTCAAAAATCGGATTCACGGCTTTGGCGTTTGAGGTAAAAAAATAGGCGACTAATTCTTGAATCAAAATCCCCCAAAGCAGAGTGCCAGTCAGGATGAAGATCTCTTTCTCTTCTTCGGGGATTTTGCGTGATTTCTGTAACGGCCTGACGATGACGAAATTCGTCATGACCGTGGCGATTAGACAGGCGAGAATACCAACAAATGCTGCTGCGACGCTGCTTAATTCAAGGTAGGCCGTTGCAGCCCAGGCGATCACCGCCGCCATGACCATCAAAGCCCCATGAGACAGATTGAGAACCCCAGAGACCCCAAAGATCAGGGTGAATCCGGTTGCACCCAATGCATAAAGCGCGCTCACGGCGAAGCCGTCGAGCAAGATTTGCATGGCTATTTTCATTACTCAGGTTCCGATCGTATGCAACGATCACTCCCCCGACGCTCGTTGAGGGAGTGATGAGCCAGCGTGATTATTTTTCTGGGTTCAGTTTGACAAAGCCTGGGAAGACCGTTTTGCCCGCAGCCAGTTTGGTTGGCCACACGGTCACTTGCTTGTTCTCTTGCCACTGCTGAATCAGACCGGTCAGCTCTTTGCCGTAGACAAGTGAATGCGTAAATTCAGAGTCACGTCCTTGAAACCGCACGCGGCCAATAGTCCCTTGGTAATCTGTGGCTTCAAGCGCCGTGACCATCTTGTCGGCATCGGTCGAACCTGCCCGTTTGATCGCATCGACGATCATATAGACATCGTCGTACGCGGTGTAGCCACAATACGACGGGTAGTTGCCGTAGCGCTTTTTGAATCCCTCGGCAAAGGGAATGGTTTTGGGCGTAATGGCTACATCTGGGCTCGAGATGGATTGAAACATCACGCCAAGCGCAGAGCCGTTGGTCTCTTTCCAGAAACTACTGTTAGTCGCTTGTGACGCGATGCCAACCATGGGGATAGGGATCTGCTTGCTCTTCCACTGCACCGTAGGCTGCACGCCAACGTGTGAAATTCCCGTCACAATAATATCTGGTTTGGCCGCTTCAATCTGATTGAAAATCGGGGTGAAATCCGTCGTGTCAGGAGAAAAACGGGTGTGCCCGACGACTTGCAGGCCAGCTTTCGGCAGACACTCGGCGTAACCCGCATCGAGTGGTGTGGTCCAGGCGGCATCTTCACTCATGATGAACGCGGTTTTGACGCCTCGCTTATCCACCATGAGGTCTTTGACGGCATCACACACCTCGGTGGCCAGGGCAGCAGAGGTCAAGTATCCATGAAACGTGTATTTGTTACGGTCGTAGTCTTTATGTACCGCTTTACTGATCTCATTGCTTGCAGCGCCCGGTGTAATCATGGGCATTTTTAGACGAGCTGCCCAGGGCTCAAGCGCCAAGACCACTTCACTGATGTAACTCGCAATCACGGCATTGACTTTATCTTCGCCAGCGGCGCGCTGAAACGCACGTACCGAATCAGTGGCAGAGCTCTTGTTGTCGTACGTAATGATCTCGATCTTACGGCCATCTAAGCCTCCCGCTGCATTAATTTCATCTGCCGCCATCTTGGCGGCCTGCGAAATCGACGCACCTGAAATTGCTTGCTCTTCAGCAATCACACCAATACGGATAGGGTCTGCCGCGATGGCTTGCTGAGCACCGAAAGCCAAACCTACTGCACAGAGCGCAAGCAGATAAGGGCGTGACAGTCGGGGATTCTGATTGAGTACAGCGTTGTTCTTCATGATTGTTTGTCTCTTTGTTATCAGTTGCACGTCATGATGCTTTCGCTAGCGCGGCCGCTTGTGGTTGAGCGTATGCCTTTGCGATTATCCCGTATGCTTACATGGCGGCTAGGTCAAGCATATAGGGGAAAACTATATGCTTGCGATGAAATATTGAGCTCAAGCGCAGTGTGCGCCAGCAGAGACTGCAGCGTGGTTAAGACACCCCTAGCATTAAAACGTCAATGACAGACGTAATCACTGCGTGTAGCTCTTCAGGAGATGCGTGGATGGACGCAGCGTCAATCAAATGGCATGCATTGAGCAACGCGAAACGGGTTTGCTCTGCCAACAGGTAATTGAACCCGTCTAGTGGCGAGACCGCAGCACTGGCTGCTTGGGATAAGTCATTGGTGGGCCAAATTAAAGCGATATTTTGTTCCGTCACCATAGTGAATTTCCTTTGATAACCTGTGTTTTAACTTCATTTTGACGGTATCAAGGGGTGGGGGTTCCTCATTTGTAACGGGCTGAAATCAGTGTGTTGATGTCACGCCGAGGCAGCGTGGTGATTTATTTTTTTTGAAAATAGCTTGCAAGGCCAGCTAACCTGCACATTAACGGCTTAACTGTTTAACGGCAGTGTGTCGAAAAACTTTAACGTTTAGGCTCGTTTTCGTTGCAGAGTGCTTGATATTTAAGGACTTTTCGTTTAAAAAATCATTGTCAAAAGCTTAAATCACTCTTATTTGAGCGAGAACAACGATGGCTACAAATCCTATTTCTGTTGGGCCGTTGCCCACGCCTGTTGCACCGCCTGCCGCGGCAACCGGTTCTGCCTCGTCTGCGACAAATGCGGTTGCGTTAAACACGACTGTCACGTCGGTCGGTTTAACCGGGGTGAACCCAGGGGCTCAAAGTCAGAATGCCTCGCAGACGGGCGGGCAGCAGAGCCAACAAAATGGCAAACCAAACGGCTATCTGCTGCAAGCGTTCGGGACTGCGTTGCTGCAGTCGGGCGTAAGCCTTTTTGCACCGTCCCAAACGCAGTCAGCTCAGCCAGTTTCAAGTGCTCAGCAACCCGGTGCAACGACAGGGGCGGTTAACGCCTCAGGTGGGGCGCAGACGAGTGGCGGTGCCGTGCCTGTACGAGATGCTGTCCATCAATTCATGCATGACTTGATGACGGCCGTTAACGCTCAGCAAAGCGCGACAACACTGGGCTCATCGTCTTCTGGGTTCGCGTCTAGTGTGAGTGTGGCGGGCTACACCAATATGTCGAGTGTCTTAAACAGTTTGATTGCGCAATTGTCAGGCCCTTCACTAGACTCATCGGGCAGTGGGACTGAGCAAAACTCTGTGATTCAGACCTTACAGGCTGATTTTCAACAAATTGTCGCAGCCTCGGGGGGGTCTGCTACGTCACCAAACACCCCCAGTCTTGCCTCGTTTTTACAAAACCTCGAGCTGACGATTAACGCACTGGGTCATACCAGTCCGTCTTCTACTGGCAGCCTGATCAACGTCACCGCCTGACCTTGGTTGGGTGGAGCACTAACTTTTGCACTCGCCAATTCAAGAGTTCAGCCACATACAAGGTGTTTTCATCAGGGCATGCAATTGCATGAATCCAGCCGAACTGCTTGATCTGCTTACCCGATTGCCCGAGAACACCCAGCACCTTTCCATCCAGAGACATCTTGTAGATGCGACCAGGGTATGCATCTGAGGCGAACATGACAGGGTTAGGGCCTGCGGTAATGCATAAGGTCCACGGAGATCCCGGCATCATGTTCTTGTTAATAAGTGCCGGATCGTCTTTTTTCGACACATCAGGCACCTCACCGATGGCTGGTTGGATCTTGGGATCAAACGGCACGTCGATCTTGATTTCGCGCTCAAACTTACCATTACTGTCAAAGACCTGAATACGTCGGTTGCCGCGATCAGCCACATAAATGTTGCCGCTGCCATCCGCGGCGATACTATGTGGGGTATGAAACTCACCCTGTTTCTGACCTCGATCACCCCATGACATCAACCAGTTGCCCTGCTTGTCAGCCTTGGCGATTCGTGAATTGACGTAGCCGTCACTGATAAAGACATCCCCTTGCGGATTCCAAGCCATATCAGTCACTTGTCTAAAGCGGCCGACTTCGGCCTTCAGGGGCGGGTTGGGGTGCTCAAGTGGCCCGGTTTCTTTATCAGAGGCCTCTTGCTTGCGACCAAAGACCATTCTGACGCGACCGGCCGGATCGAAACTGATCACCATGTCTGAGCCTTTATCGGTCACCCAGATGTTGTCGTCCTTATCGATTCGAACCATATGAGCATAAGACCAGGCATAAAGGCCTTTGCCGATTTCACGGATAAATTTACCTTTGCTATCAAACTCGAGTAATTGTGCAGCTGCTGCCGAAAAGGCAGGGCCATTGGTGGCACCCCTGTGCAGTACAAAAATATGCCCTTTAGAATTGACGGCGACCCCACTGACTTCGCCCAGGTACATATCCTTGGGCATCACGATGGGGTTCGGAACCGAGTCAAAAGGGATCTCGGGGACAGCGGACTGAGCAATCGTCGCTGTGCTGGCGAGCAGCAGAGCGCTAACAAATAAAGATTTCATGACAGGTCTCCCCTATTGCTATCGTTGTGCGGGTAAGGGTAGCGCAAAACCGAGCGATTGAGCGAGAAATCTGGTGTTTGAAAATTCGCTATGGTTGTTCGTCAGAAATCAAACGTTTTCCCAGGCTGATGACATCGTCCTGTCGGTATCCGAGGCTTTCATAGAAGGCAATGACCTGCTTGTTGGTCGTGCGAATTTGCAGATTCACTTTGGGGCAGCCAACGGATTCAAGCACTTGTTCACCGTGCTGCATGATCTGTCGTGCGTAACCCTGGCGTTGATGTTGCGGGGAAACCGCCAAGTAATTGACCCAGCCGCGATGACCGTCATAGCCAAACATCGCGGTGGCGATAATCTCGGTGCTTACTTCACCGATGACAAACCACTCGGGATGCACCGCCAATTTGCGTTCAATATCGAGTGCAGGGTTGTTCCATGGGCGCGTTAGGCCGCATAAATCCCAGAGATCAATGACCGCTTTGGTGTCAGCTGCTGTAAAAATCCGTATTTTCATTTTCTATCGCCCGTTTGACTACCAATGATGGCGAATTCATTGGATTGATTCTGCACGATTAGATTCTGCACTATTATTTACTGCCCTGCCCGATCGAACGTGCTTTCGAGTTTGTTGATGCATAGTCTTGCCAATTCCCCAGATGTCTTGAGCGTTATTTTGCTGGTATTGCTGCTAGGCATGCGCCATGGCTTTGACGCCGATCATCTGGCAGCCATCGATGGTTTGACCCGATATAACCACAAGGATAATCCTAAGCTCGCGAGGCTGGCGGGTTTGTTTTTTTCGTTGGGCCATGGCTTGATCATCGTACCTATTTCAGTCGGCGCAGCAACGTTGGCGCATGGTCTGAACATACCCGAATGGTTGAATGGATTTGGTACTTGGGTATCTGTGACCATTTTGCTCACGCTGGCGATCGCTAATATCCGTGGGGTGTTGCATACGCCCAAGAGCGCACTTGTTTCTTTACGTGGTTGGCGTTACCAATGGTTTGCTGGGTACTTGAACGTGCGCAGTTCATCTGCAATGTTGGCAGTAGGGGCGTTGTTTGCTTTGTCGTTTGACACCCTGAGTCAGGCGGCATTGTTCGCCGTGATCGCGGGTGAGTATCAGCGTTGGCAACTGGCGTTCATTCTGGCGGTGGTTTTTGTCTCAGGTATGCTGCTAACTGATGGTATCAACGGATTGTTCATTGCCCACTTGATCAAACGATCAGATCAAACCGCTCGGATCGCCTCTCGCGTGATGGCACTCTCGGTCGCCAGCGTCAGTATTTTGGTGGCCGGCTTGAATATTGCCGCGGCGATGTTGCCCAATTTTGATGCCTGGCGTGTTGGCAAAGAGTTATGGCTTGGTCTGGTCGTCATGTTGGTGCTCATTGCCAGCTACGGCATTGGCCAAAGGCTTAGCCGAACGACCTGAGCTGGGTTCAGAGACCTGGCGGTGCTGCCGGCAAGCAACCAGCCGCATAATTTGCAACAATACCAAAGAAGCTAAATCTGGATGGTTTCTCAGTCAGCCTTTTATCTCAACGTTAACCTCTTATTTCGTCGGATCATTCATGGATATTGCAAATAAAGTTTTCATCGTCACTGGCGGTGCTTCGGGGCTGGGCGCGGGCACGGCTCGTATGCTTACTGAAAACGGGGCTCACGTGGTGATTGCCGATCTGCAGGACGAGGCGGGTCAGACACTTGCGAGCGAACTGAAACAGCGCTATGTCCATTGCGATGTGACCAGTGAAAATGACGGTCGTGCGGTTATTGCGGCGGCTGTTGGCATGGGCAAGCTGATGGGGCTAGTCAATTGCGCCGGTATTGCACCTGCCTCAAGAATCGTTGGCAAGCAGGGCGCACACGACCTTGAGCTGTTCAAAAAAGTTGTCACCATTAATTTGATTGGCTCTTTCAATATGGCGCGGTTGGCAGCCGAGGCGATGTGTAAAAACGATCCCGAAGCAACGGGTGAACGTGGCGTCATGATCAATACGGCTTCAGTTGCGGCCTACGAAGGGCAGATTGGTCAGGCAGCATACTCTGCGTCTAAAGGTGGGGTTGTTGGGATGACACTGCCTATCGCCCGCGATCTTGCTGGCTTTGGCGTTCGCTGTGTGACCATTGCGCCAGGTATTTTTGGCACACCCATGATGTTTGGCATGTCACAAGAAGTACAGGATTCTCTAGCAGCGAATATTCCCTTCCCCTCGCGCTTGGGTCGTCCCGAGGATTATGCAAAATTAGTTCAATCCATCATCACCAACGAAATGCTCAACGGCGAAACTATTCGTCTGGATGGCGCAATCCGGTTGGCACCCAAATAATCCACATACCCCTGCGCGCTTGAATGGCGAGCAGGGTGCTGGCGTCACTGGCTGGCAGGCGATTTCAAATGTGTCCGAATTTCGGCCATCAAGGGGCCTAATTGCTCTCTTGGTACAAACTGCCCGATCTCGACGGTTTTTTCAGCTTCTGACAATTGAAAAACTTTGCTGTTTCTGCGCGGTCTGCTGATTTCAGCCCAAAGCGTGTTGAAGTGGTGCACCTGCTTCTTGTAGCCGATAAAGGTGGTCACCGTCATCCGTGTGCCGTGAATTTGTATCTCTTCAAAATCCAGCGCATGACGTGAATACACGAGAAAGCCAATGGTCACTGCTGTCACTTCAATGGCGGTAAAGATGGCTACCACCCAAATGCCAGCGACCAAGAAGCCGAGTCCCACCGTCAGCGAGAAACCGACCAGCAGCACGTAAAAACCCCCTAGTTGTTTTGGGGTGAGCGAGCAGTTACGCTTGGTTCGCCAAATCTTCATCGACGGGTGACTTGTCAGTCAAATATCCTTGCTGGGGGCGGTCGCTCTGTACTGACCTTGAAGCCCCAGCATCCATTGCGGGTACTCAATTGGCAAGGCGCTTACTGCCGCTAACGCGGCCAGGTCATCAGCGTCCAAGTTCAACTGACTGGCGTTAATGTTGTCTTGCAACTGTTCGAGTGTGCGTGCACCGATGATGATGGTTGAAACCGCTTTGTTGGACAAGACCCAGGCAAGTGCGATTTGAGCGACAGACACTTGATGTTTGTGTGCGATCGGACGCATGGTATCAATACAAGCATAAGCCCGGTCTTTATTCAGCGGCGGGAAGTCAAACGTCGAGCGACGTGCGTTATCGGGGCTCGCGCTTTCTGCGCTGAATTTGCCAGATAAAAAGCCGCCTGCTAGAGGGCTCCAGATCATCAGCCCTAGATGCTGGTCTTGGACAAGCGGGATAACTTCACGCTCTAAATCTCGCCCCGCGAGTGAATAGTAGGCCTGCACCGACTTAAACGATTCAAACCCTTGAAGCTTTGATACGCTGAGCGCTTTCATGATCTGCCAGGCCGCCATATTGCACAGGCCGATGGATCTTATCTTGCCAGCCCTGACGAGGTCGGTCAGCGCGCCTAGCGACTCTTCAAACGGGGTCAGGGGATCAAAGCCATGAACTTGGTATAGGTCAATATGATCGAGCTGTAATCGTTTCAGACTAGCATCGACCTCGTTAAAAATGTGGTGTCTCGATTGACCTCGTGCATTTGGCAAATGCTCATCCATCGGGCCCGTGGATTTAGTGGCAATCACCAGTTCGCTTCTTGGCAATCCGAGACTTTTGATCGCTTGACCGAGCAAAGTCTCGGATTCGCCCAATGAATAAACGTTGGCGGTGTCAATGAAGTTAATGCCTTTCTCGTAGGACGCTTTAACTAAGGCGGTGACTTCGGCCTGCGCCAAGCCACCCATCACTGCCCAGAATCCCTTACTACCAAAGGTCATCGTGCCCAAGCACAATTCAGAGACATACAAACCAGTACTGCCTAACAATCTGTAACGCATGATGGGGAAGCCTTTTTTATAATGCGGTGATAAGAAGCCTGACGAACTCGTTTATAACAGCAGTGATAACAGCAGTGATACGTCACTGGTGAGTGCGTTGACTCAGTTTGGGTTAGCCACCAGCGAACGCGCCACCGGTGCGAGAGGAGGCGGTATAGTTCGTCTCATTCGTTCTCAATTCATTCGGTGTCACGCTTTGCAATTTATCAACGATTCGCTCACGGTTTTCGTCACGGTCTTCGCGACCATGTTCCCCAT
Source organism: Jezberella sp. (assembly GCF_964834465.1). NCBI lineage: Bacteria > Pseudomonadati > Pseudomonadota > Betaproteobacteria > Burkholderiales > Alcaligenaceae > Jezberella > Jezberella sp. The sequence goes on along the minus strand of NZ_CBAZRM010000002.1, from coordinate 91,997 downwards.
TGTGAATCCTTTGGGCGGGGCGCCTATCTTCTTGAATTTCGTGACTGACTGCAGTCCTGAAATTAAGCGAAAGCTTGCACGGTCGGTTGCGGTGAATAGTTGCGTGCTTATGCTGGCGAGTATGTTGATTGGTCCCAAGCTATTGCTTTTTTTTGGGATCTCTTTGCCCGTCTTAAAAATCGCGGGTGGCGCGGTGGTGACCGCCATGGGATGGGGGCTGCTTAATCAGGCGCCCAGAGCCAAGGGCGACGCTAGCGAAAGCACCCGCATCAATGACGCCACAGCGATGAGCCATGCGTTTTATCCCTTGACGCTTCCCTTGACAGTTGGGCCAGGCTCTGTCGCAACAGCGATCGCCTTGGTTGCGAGCCGCTCACAGGCGTCCATTTTTAATGGCGATGCAGTCGTTAATATTGAAACAGAGATCTCGGCAATGGTTGGTGGCGTGATTGCCGTTGTGGCTGTATCGGTGGCGGTCTATATTGCGTACTGGAAGGCGTCTGATGTTGAGCGACTGCTGGGCGAGAGCGGCACTAACGTCTTTACCCGGCTCTTTGCGTTTATTCTGCTGGCCATTGGCGTTCAGATCGTGTGGGGTGGTATGCACAGTCTCATCCTTGAAGTGCTCAACGACTGGCCTCGCCCATAGTGACTCGGCTGGGCTACGACATTGAAATAAGGCTTCGTCCGACCAAAGCAGATGTCAGACGCTTAATATTGGCTGCTGCTTAAGACGGTAAATTGACGTCCTAAAAAGTGCTCTTCACTTTGAAAGTTACCGGCTAAGGGTCTTGGCCCACTGCGGTTGGGGCGGCGTATTTTGCCGTGTTTGATGAGTACTGCTATTTAATGAATACTGCTCATCGCCTTTAATGGCGTATAGCCATAGAGCCGCGCTTGCTGTCTGTGGTGCCCGGGGCCGGAATCGAACCGGCACGCCTTGCGGCGGGGGATTTTGAGTCCCCTGCGTCTACCAATTTCACCACCCGGGCGACACGCAAGCCGGCAATTATGGCACAAATTCTTCTGGACTTCAAAATCACCAGCTGTAACCGACTGAAATCTTTTAGGTAATGCACGACCGAACGAATGACTGACTTTGCCATCTGAGCCTTATAGACTGAATTTTTTTGTTGATGCAACAGAACGTGTGTTCGCGGTTGCGGCAGTCAGTCTTTACCTATCAGGAGATTTCTATGCGTACGAGACAAATGGTTTCCTATCTGGCCGCCACGCTCTTGTCAGTGTCGGCTTCAACGGTATTTGCTCAGGCTGCGATCACGCCCGCGGCCGAGGCTCAAACATCTGCCGCTCAAGCGACGAGTGAGGCAAGCAGTCAACAGGCAGCTCACGCCGAGGGCAAAGCGCAATGGCAACACGGCGAACACCATGGCAAGTGGTGGGCAAAGCGGCTGCAGCGAATGATGAAAATGGTGCATGCAACTGAGGATCAGCGGCATCAAATCAACCTGATTGCTGAAAATGCTCGCCATTCAATGACCGTTGAACTGGCAACCGTCCCGAAAGATGCGAAACTAACCCGTCAGACGATTTGGGAAAAAACCATGACTCAGGCGCGCGCAGATATCAGAGCTGTGTTGACACCCGAGCAACGTGCCAAACTTGATGAACAAATGGCTAAGCACCAGAATCAGCACAAACAGGGGTAACACTCGACCTATGCAATTAAGGACTTCACCACAAAGGTTGAATGTGACGACTGCCTTCGGTACGTGGTTGGCGATCGCTGCGGCAACGTGTCTGGTGGCCTCGTTGGCACAAGCGCAGTCTGCAACGATCCCAGTCCCCGTCGCACCCGCCCCGGGCACGCCCAAGACAACCCTGGCACCTTCAGTGCCCGCTCCAGCGGCGCGGCAATTGGTGCCGGTCACACAATTGACCACGCCACAGATTGAGTCCTTGGTGGCGGGTGTGGCGCTTTATCAAGATGGGTTGCTTTCGCTGATGTTTCTGGCCGCTGGGTTTCCAGCAGAGCTGGAGCAGGCTCAGTTACTGCAGCCCACCCTGTCTGGCGAGCTGCCCGACCAAGCGGCCCAGACCATTCGGATGCAGAATTGGGATCCAGCAGTCAAAGCGTTGCTGTCCTTTCCAGGTGTCCTGACCATGATGGCCACCCAACACGACTGGACGCGCCAAATGGGTGATTTGTACAAGTTTCGTCCGCAAGCGTTAATGCAGGCTATTCAAGTGTTGCGCAAACAGGCCCTGCAACTTGGGACGTTAAAATCCAGTCCGCAAATACAGGTCATGGTCGATAATCAAGGTCAGGTGCTCATTAACCCGGTCAATCCGCAGCTGATTTACGTCCCGCAGTACAACCCGACCGTGGTGTACGGGCCCTGGGCCTATGCAGCCTACCCACCTTATCCCATCTATAACCCTGGCTGGGGGCCCGTGGTCTTTGGTGCCGGCATCGCGGCCGGCGCGGTCATCTGGGCTACCCCGCATTGGCGTACGGGGGTCGTTGTCGTCAATCCCGTTGTCTACCAGCCGTTTGTGGCTCGCTATGGCTACGCAGGGGGATATCGTGGTTACGGGCCCCGACCTTACGGCGCTTGGCACGGTGGTCATCACCGTTGATCCTTGCCTGGCCGAGGCTTGAGCCTTGTCAAACGTCTCGGGTCTTGAAATCATTCGGTTAATCCCCATCTACTTCGCAGGTCGGTCTGGCTAGCGTGAGCGCTTGCCGTTGCTGGCCGCCTGTGCTTATCTGTAAACAACCTTTTTCGGTAGACCCCCTATGACTCAAGCTACTCCATCTGCAGACGCAACCCAGACGATGGGTTTTCAAGCTGAAGTTAAGCAACTTCTGCACCTGATGATTCATTCGCTCTACAGCAACAAAGAGATTTTTTTGCGCGAGCTGGTCTCTAATGCCTCGGATGCCTGCGACAAACTGCGTTTCGAAGCGATCGATCAGCCTGATTTACTGGCGGGCGATACAGATCTGCACGTGCGTGTGGATTACGACAAAGAAAACCGGACGATTACGATTGCCGATAACGGGGTCGGCTTGTCGCGCGATGAGGCCATTGCCAACCTTGGCACGATTGCACGCTCAGGTACCAAAGAGTTTTTCACTAAATTGACGGGTGATAAGCAAAAAGATGCTCAGCTGATTGGTCAGTTCGGGGTTGGGTTCTATTCTTCATTTATCGTCGCTGACAAAGTGACGGTTCGTAGTCGTCGCGCCGGGTTAGCGGCAAGCGACGGGGTTGAGTGGATCTCTGACGGTCAAGGTGAATTTTCGATTGCTCAAATAGACAAATCAAGCCGAGGCACCGAAGTCACCTTGCATTTACGCGAAGACGAAGATGATTTTCTGAGTAACTGGAAGCTCAGAGAGGTGTTGCGTCGTTATTCGGACCACATTTCGCTACCCGTTCAAATGCGTAAAGAAGAGTGGGATAAAGACAAGGGCGAGCAAGTCAAACACGACGAATGGGAATCGGTCAATCAAGCAAGCGCACTCTGGACACGCAATAAGTCTGAGGTCACGGATGAACAGTATCGAGAGTTTTATAAACACGTGTCGCACGATTTTGACGACCCGCTCGCCTGGACGCACAACCGTGTCGAGGGGCGTAACGAATACACCCAATTGTTGTTCATCCCCAAGCGGGCACCGTTCGACCTCTATGACAGAGAGGCTCGTCGAGGTGTCAATCTATACGTCAAGCGTGTCTTTATCATGGATGACGCAGAGCAGCTCTTGCCCTCGTATTTGCGCTTTGTGCGCGGGGTGATCGACTCTGCTGACTTGCCACTGAACGTATCGCGAGAGTTGTTGCAAGAAAGCCGTGACGTCAAGGCCATCAGAGAAGGGTCTACCAAGCGCGTGTTGAGCATGCTTGAAGACATGGCAGAGAACAAAAAGGACGACTACACGACGTTCTGGGCCGAGTTTGGCCAAGTACTAAAAGAGGGTACGGGTGAGGATGCAGCCAATCTAGAAAGGATCAGCAAGCTCTTGCGTTTTGCCTCAACTCACGAAATGGCAGAAGCGCAAGTCGTCACCTTGGCAGACTATGTCTCGCGGATGAAGGCGGGTCAAGACAAAATTTATTATGTAACAGCCGATAATTACCTGGGCGGTTACCACAGTCCTCAACTTGAGATATTCCGTAAAAAGGGCATCGAGGTATTGGTGCTTTCTGATCGGGTAGACGAGTGGATGTTGTCTCACTTGCGTGAGTTCGATGGCAAGTCTCTGGTGTCTGTTGCAAAGGGTGGGCTCGACCTTGAGGCTTTGGCGGATGAAGAAGAGAAAAAGCATCAAACTGAAGTCGCTGAGCAATTCAAACCATTGGTTGAACGTTTGCAAGAGGTGTTGAAAAGCCGCGTTAAAGAGGTTAGGGTCAGCTCTCGTCTGGTTGATTCGCCGTCGTGCGTCGTCGTCGGTCAAAATGAGCTGAGTCCGCATCTGCAGCGGATGTTGAAGGCAGCAGGCCAGGACGCACCCAGCATCTTACCTGTGTTAGAGATCAATCCCGAACATGCGTTGGTTCAAAAGCTTAACGGGGTGTCAGACGAGAGCTTTGACGATTGGGCAAGTATCTTGCTGGATCAAGCGTTATTGGCAGACGGTAGTCAGTTGCCCGACCCGACCGCGTTTGTGAAGCGGATCAATCAGTTGCTGCTGCACTGAGCGGTAGTGCCTGCCTAGTCAGCGCTGCTTGAACGCCGTGGCAGGCCACTCTGCCAGGGCGGCGTAGTGCGGCCAGTCGAACGCTTGCCCCGGATCAGTTTTACGGCCTGGGGCGATATCTGCGTGCCCTCTGACATCAGTCAACGGATAGGCTTGCCGCAAACATTGTGTGAGTTCACTCAGAGACGCATACTGGGCGGGCTCATAGGCAAGGGTGTCCGTCCCTTCAAGCTCGATCCCGATCGAAAAATCGTTGCACTGCTCGCGGCCATTGAACGCTGACACGCCAGCATGCCAGGCACGCCGGTCGGTCGATACAAATTGCGTGACATGGCCTTGGCGGTCAATCAAAAAGTGAGCTGAAACTTTCAAGCCTTGCAGATTGATAAACCAAGGGTGCGCATTGAGATCTATCTTGTTTAAAAATAAATCAGCAATATGAGGTGTGTTGAAAACGCCAGGTGGCAGGCTGATGTTGTGAATGACGAGCAGTGACACCGTCGTATTCGCAGGTCGGTCATTGAAGTTAGGCGAAGGACGGATGCTGACCTTGGAAGACAAGGCCAACCAGCCCCCATTCATCATTTGCATCGTGAGACGCTCTTAGCGCTGTGCGCCAAGCCGAGCATGGCGATCACTGCACCAGATGCCGGTTGCGGTCGTGATCGCCTCGGATTGCGGCAAGTGCAGCCCGCAATGTTCACAACAGACCATAGACTCAGGGTCGCCTTTTTGGCTGGGGCGTCTGCCAGCGTTGCCTAGGTCGTCGCCGCTGCGGTTGCTGCCGCCCGGGCTGTGCCGCGCCTGCTGATTGGCTCTGTCAGTCGCGCGAGCCCTAGCCTTCGTGCGATCGTTTGCTTGTTTATGAGCGACCAGTCGTGCGACAAACATCAAGCCAAAGAAGATGCCAATCCACATCATCAGTTTAGCCATGTCAAATCCTATGCAAAATCACGCCCAGTACAAACCGGCTGCCGGTGTAAGAGAGCAAGATGAAGGCAAAACCCGCTAAGGTGTATCGCAACGCTAGGCGACCACGCCAGCCTCTGAGCCGACGACCTGCCAGCAATACCCCAAAGGTCACCCAAGACAACAGGGTAAAAACGGTCTTGTGATCAAATGGCAGCCACCGGCCACTGATGGCCATAGAGATCATTGATCCCGTTGCAATGGCCAGCGTCAGCGCAACAAAGGCGACTGAGATGACTCTGAAGAGAAGCTGCTCTTGCGCAAGCAGCGATGGCTGCGCATCGAGCACGCGCCCGAGGGCCACACGTACCCCACTGCGTTTAGTCGTCTTTGTCGATCGAGGGAAGTGTAGTCGCCTGTCAAGCGCTGACATCAAAATAGCTTGGGCAGCCGATATGGTGATGAGGCCATAGGCACACAGGGATAACAAAAGATGACTTCGAAGCGCAGCGTTGTCAGGCCGTGCAATCAGTTGTGCCTCGGACGAGACGGCTGCCAAGGCGCAGACCAGCACACCAAGCGGCAAGAGCAACAGCAACAACCCATCGATGCGTACCAGCAGACTCTCAACCCAGAAAACAATGATCCCAAGCCAAACTGCCGCCGATAAGGCGAGCGACCAACTAATCAACAATTGCCCGTCACGCGCGATACCGCCGTACAGGGCGATGCCCTGAAAGATCAGGCCAGCGAGCACCCCAAGCCTGCCCCATTGACCGGCCAGAATAACCGTTTGACCAGACGTGAGAGCTCGCCATAATGCCAGCGCCAGCCCAGCATAAGAAAACGCAGCAAGAGTGTGAAATACAATAGCAGCAGACATTCCGGTATTGTACTGTGCCATTTTTGGGCAAAGGTGCTTTTACTTCCATTCTTACTACTTTGGTGCAACAGTTAAACCATGCTTGAAAACCTGACTGATCGTTTCGCCCGTGTCGTCAAAACGATGCGAGGTGAAGCGCGACTCACTGAAAGCAACATGCAGGATATGTTGCGCGAAGTTCGTCTCGCGATGCTTGAGGCTGACGTGGCCTTACCAGTTGTCAGGGATTTCATCGCTAAGGTGAAAGAAAAAGCATTGGGTGAAGAGGTAGTGGGCAGTTTATCCCCGGGGCAAGCACTGGTCGGGGTAGTCCACCAAGAATTGACTGCGCTGATGGGGGGTGATCTCGGGGCTGACGCGAGTGAGTTATCTCTCGCCATGCAGCCTCCTGCCATCATTCTGATGGCGGGTCTGCAGGGGGCCGGTAAAACGACGACCACCGGTAAGCTCGCCAAGTGGCTCTCCGAGGGCGGGCATGTCCAGCACGGTCGTAAAACGGGCAAGAAAAAAGTGGCCGTGGTCAGTGCCGACGTCTATCGACCCGCCGCGATTGAGCAGCTTAAAACGGTCGCGGCTCAAGTAGGCGTTGAATGGATACCGTCCGATCCGACGCAAAAGCCTGAAGACATCGCCCGCGATGCGGTGGATTACGCTAAAAAGCATCACTTTGATGTGCTGATTGTCGACACGGCGGGGCGGCTGGGTATTGACGAAGCGATGATGTTGGAAATCCGCGCCTTGCACGGCCTTCTGAATCCCATCGAAACGCTATTCGTGGTTGATGCAATGCAGGGGCAAGATGCCATCAACACGGCGCGCGCATTTGGTGAAGCCTTGCCGTTGACTGGGGTGGTGCTGACCAAAGTCGATGGCGACTCACGCGGTGGTGCTGCACTGTCGGTTCGTCATGTCACGGGTAAACCGCTCAAATTCGTCGGTGTCTCAGAAAAACTCACCGGACTTGAACCGTTTCATCCTGAGCGGATGGCTCAGCGAATTCTCGGCATGGGCGACATTTTGTCGCTGGTTGAACAGGCCCATCAGAACATCGACGTCGCAGAGGCGCAAAAGCTCGCGAATAAGATCAAGTCAGGCGACCGGTTTGACTTGAATGATTTCAAAGATCAATTGCAACAGGTCAAGAAGATGGGCGACATGGGCTCATTGCTTGAAAAGCTGCCTGCGCAATTTGCGCAAGCGGCTGGTCAAATGCAAAGTGGTCAGGCCGAGAAGCAAATGCGCCGAACTGAAGGCATTATCAACTCGATGACCCCAGCTGAGCGCAGCAAGCCTGAACTGCTCAAAGCCTCTCGCAAGCGCCGTATTGCTGCTGGGGCTGGTGTGCCCGTGCAAGAGGTCAATCGCATGCTCAATCAGTTTGAGCAAATGCAGGGCATGATGAAACAGATGAAAAAAGGTGGGATGGCTAAGATGATGCGGGCCATGGGCGGGATGAAGGCGCTCGGTAAGATGGGCGGTTTTGGGCGCTAATCCCCAAGCGCGACAATCTCAGTTTTTGATCTGATCGTAAAGCTGGTCTTCGCCATCGTTTTTCTCGCCGGTGACCTTCAAGAGTCGTACGAGCAAATTGTAGATATCAATGTTTTTAACGGTGTCTAGCTTCGTTACTTTGAGGTGAGGGCCCTGGGCAATAAAAAGCCCCTGCATATCCGCTGTGCTTGGGTCGTAGCCGTGCTGCCCGGGGATTACTTTTTGACCCGGTTTTGCAATCGTCGACCAACCCGGTTGAGCCAGACAAACAACGGTCGGTATCCTGCGGTGAGTGCCGAAATGGTATTGAGCGGGCATCGCTTCTTTCGCCCAGCAACTCATGTGCGTGTCTTGCTTCAACAGATTCAATAAGATTGGCGTATCGCTGGTATTGACGTCATAGCCCGCCAGCGGACCCGTCCACTGTATCTTTGCGCTCTCAACCCCTTTGGCGTAAACAGACAAGTCAATGGCGTGATCTGGCGTGACCTGCGCCATGCCGTGATCCGAGGTGATGACAATCGTGGTGAGTTCTCGCAATCCAAGCGTTTGAAGACCCGCTAACAGTTCACCGAGCGCGTGATCGACATTGGCGATCGCAGCATTCACCTCGGGACTCGTTGGCCCAAATTCATGTCCCTTGGCGTCAACCTCAGAGAAGTACAAGGTCGCAAAGTCCGCACGGGTTCGATCGGGTCGAGCCAGCCATCGCAACAACTGTTGTGCTCTGTCTGACGAGCTCAGCTTGTTGTCGTAAGGCAACCAATCGTTAGGGTGCATGCCGTGGTTCTCTGCCTCAGAACCAACCCAAAACAGCGTCGATGCAATTTTGCCTTGCTGTTCAAGCGTGACCCATAGCGGTGTGGCTTCGTCCCACCAGAGGGGGTTTTCGATGGCATTTCGATCAGACAGTTTAAATACCTGCTCGGTTCGAGAAGGGTCGTACATGGTGTTGTTGACGACACCGTTGTGATCAGGATAGAGACCAGTGACCTGTGAGTAATGATTGGGAAACGTAATAGAAGGGAACACCGGTTCGAATTTTTTCGCGTGTGCCCCTGTTTCAGCGAGTGCTAAAAGGTTGGGCGACAAGCCACGGTGGATGTAGTCATGTCGAAAGCCGTCGATGCTGACCAGCAAGACCAACGCTTTGCTTGGACTGCCGTGCGGCGCAGCGTGATTCGATACCTGTTGGGCGTTGGCTTGAAAAAAGAGGCAGGCAAACAGGGCCAGCACATATTTAAATGACATGTTCATAGGACGACCATCTACATGGCGGATTGACAATGGCTCTTGGTATAGCACGTCGCATTCATCGATTCGATCATGTTCGTGTCTCAGCGACACGCAGATGGCCAGACCGCAGGTGTTTGAGGGGCCCAAAGAGTTGATTACAGCTAATATTTCCTGTTGTAAGATCGATGACAAAATGTAAATGTGCTTGTCGGGCACCCCTTTCGTGATCGTAAGGATATCGTTTGCTGAAACGCTTTCGCTGTAGTTTTCTGGTCTCAGTCTTGCTCGCGGGGGATGTCTTAGCGGCAACGACTGAAACAAGCCGGCTTGATGACGCGGTAAAGATGGCTCGCGCTGGGCAGTATGACCAGGCATTGCCCCTCTTGCGAGAATTGGCCGACCGAGCTGATGGCCGACGAGCTCAGTACGATTTAATTGTGGTGCTGGATTGGGCCGGAAAGTACAGCGAATCGCTTGACCGATGGCTTGGCCTGAGCGATCAAGGGTCAGCCCCTGTGTACGTCAGATCCGCCGTGATGGATGCGCTGCTGCGGTCGGGACAGACTAGCGCTGCCATTGATCTGGCCAAGCAAGCCGTTGGCACTCATCCGCGCGAGGCTCAGTATTGGGTCCTGTTGGGGAAAGCCCATGAGGCTGCAAACAAACCCTTTGAAGCGCTCTATGCCTACGCGCGTGCCCAACGACTAGATCCACAGGATGAAGGTGCGCGGCTCGGGTTGGCCAGAGAACTTAGCTCGTTGGGTGCGCCTAACGGGGCCATTTTTGCGAGTCAGCAAGCAACCCCAGCATTACAAGCCAAGCGTGCCGCGGTCAGTGTACGTTGGGCCGAAAATATCGCCCCTCTGTCTTCCAAAGAAACTTTTGATCGAATCGATAAAGCCTTAGCAGACCTTGATCACTTAATCGAGATCGAGAGGGAAAAAGCCCCGCTCAACAAAAACTTGCTGATCGAACTCATGGGAGATCGTGCAGTTGCACTGCGCCAGCGACAAAAATGGCAAATGGCGCTTGATCAGGTCGACGCTGTGCGTCAGCTTGGGCCTGTGCGCAGCTACGTCAGGCACGCAGAGGCGGATGCCTTGCTGGCGCTTCGCCGGCCCGAACTGGCAAGACTTGGATATTTGGAAGTGCTCGTTGTTGAGCCAAAAAACCGAGACGCAAGGCTAGGGCTGATCTTTGCAGAGGCGGATTGTGATCACCCTGACGCGGCGATCAGTCTTGCGGATGAGATGGCTGCAGAACTATCTACCTGGAAGTATTTTCCAAAAATCATCCAACCAACGCCCAACGATGATTGGCTGGATAGTCAATTAATGGCCGCCTTGATTCGCAGTTGGTCTGACATGCCCGACCAAGCCTGGGATCGTATCTTGCCACTGGTTCAAGGGGCACCCGCCTCTGTTCACTTGCGGTTGGCCTTGGGTTCAGTCGCGGCCGCTCGCGATTGGCCAAGACGGTCGGATCAAGAAATCAAAATCGCCGAAAGCCTTGAACCCGCCAACAAATCAGTACAAATTGCACTTGCCGAATCGGCAACGCGGCGCGCTGACTGGTCGCGCGCTCGTGACATATTGACGGATTTGAGCGCGACTTATCCTGATGATCTGGCGGTCAAGCGTCTTGCCCGAGACTATTCGCACCACGACCAGTACGAACTGCACGTCGAGTTTGTGAATCAGGATCAGTCAGGGGCTGCTTTAGCGGCACCGGGCTCTGGTTACGTGGCGTCATCGCGGCTGTATTCGCCAACCCTTGCTGACCGTTGGCGCATGGTTATTCAGACCGATAAGATGATGACGACGGTCCCCGAAGGGGGGGTCGCGGTCAGAAACCGCTTTGGCGCAGGGGCAGAATACAGAACTGGTGATTTGACCGTAGAGAGTCTGGTTTGGCAAAACACGGGCAATATCAACGCGCTAGGGGCTAGCGTGCAGGCAAGCTGGCAGCCCACCGATCATTGGGGGTTTTCTGCTGGTCTAGAACAGTATGCAGCTGATACACCCCTGCGTGCGATCTACAACGGGACGACCTCCAACTCACTGAACTTGAGCACCACCTACACCTGGAACGAATCGCAGTCGGCCAGGTTGCTCTACAAGCCCTCTTTGTTTACCGACGGCAATTCTCGTCAAATGGTGAACGCTAGCTATTCTCAGCGCGTGATCAATAGGCCGGGTTTCAATTTGACGTTGACGCCCTCGCTTTACGCCTCAAGCAACTCGTCACAAGACGTGTCGTACTTCAGTCCTTCAAGTGATTTTGCCGCAAACCTTTCGGCTAAAGCTGAAGGGATTCTTTATCGTCGCTACGACCAAGTGTTTGGACATCGCTTGATTGCGGGTGTGGGTATGTATCAACAAAACGGTTATGCAACGGGTCTGATCAATGACGTTTCCTATGAGCAGTTCTATCGTCCCGATTCCGACTATGAATTCAAGTACGGCGCAGGTATGACGCGCCGAATTTACGACGGCGTCCCTGAGGATAGCTATATCCTCTACTTCCAAATGGTTGCAAAATTTTGAACATGAAACGTTTGCTCATCATTTTATTGCTGTTGTTTGCTCGGCCAGCGTTCGCAGTTGATGCGATTGCGCCTGGTCAACGCTTTGTTTCAATTGCGTTGCACGATGTCGTGGATACCCCTGCGGAGCTCGAAGCCGAAAGCCTGACGACTGATCATCTGGTCGCTCTGTTTGATTTTTTAAAGGGAGATGGCTGGACAGTGATCAGCTTGGATGATGTCGCTGCGGCGAATCAAAAGATCAAACCGTTGCCCGAAAAGTCGATTCTGATCACGTTCGACGATGGGTACCGAAGCCTGTACACCAGAGTCTACCCGCTGATACAGGCCTATCACTATCCTGTGGTGGCTGCCCTGGTTGGCCAATGGATGGATGGACCCATGGACGGGAACGTTTCTTATGGCGGCGAGATGGTGCCCAGAAGCAAGTTTCTGAGTTGGGATGAAGTCAGAGAAATGCAAGCGTCGAAACTCGTCGAGTTTGCTTCGCACTCTCACTCTTTGCACGCTGACACGGCTGCGAACCCGCACGGCAGCCGCATGCCTCGCGCGATTACGCACCGTTTTAACGACTCGCTCGGGGCCTACGACACCGAGGCAGAATATGAGTCGGAGATGATCGAAAACTTCAAGCTCGATCGGGCGTTGTTCGTGAAAGAACTCAAAAAGCCTGCGCGAGCGATTGTGTGGCCATTCGGGCGATATTCTCAAAAAACCATCGATGTCGCAAAGTCAGCTGGTTTTAAGTTTGCGTTGACGCTCGACCCCGAGCCCTCGAACGCCGCTGACCTGATGCGGCTTTCGAGGTTTTTCCCAACGGGCAATCCTACGTTGGCAGCCATGATTGATGCCATGCGGTTTCAAGACGGATTCCCCAACGTGCAAAGACTGGTTTGTCTCGATCCTTCGCAAATTTATGCCAGTGATTCCAATGAATTTGATCGTCGCCTTGGCTTGGCGGTCGAACGGATGCGGTCTCTTGGCGTGACGGCAGTCGTCATCAAGACCACTGCGCCCAATGAAGCAGGCGAGCTGACGAGCTGGTTCCCCACGCAAGCAACGGGTGTTCAAGCCGACGCGTTATCCCGCATTTCGTGGCAATTGCAAACGCGGGCTGGGGTCAAGACCTATGCGTGGATCCCACTGGGCGAAATGATCGATACAAAAATGGCGTCAACAAAAATTAATGAATGGTTCGTAGACTTGGGCAGGATGGTGCCGCTCTCTGGATTATTGATTGACGAACTTGACTTGCCTGGGACAGCCGAGACTTTGACCAAGACTCCTGATCTCAAGGGGCCGTGGGAAGTCAGAAAAAATCGGGATTTGATTGATCTGACGACACTAAAAACTTATGAAAAATTGGGACTATCTGGTTTTGAGGCGACGCATTTTTATCGACCGACACTGAGTTTATTGACCACCACCAAGAAAGATATCTCGCCAAGTCTATTGAGTAATGCGGTGGATTTAACCTTGATTGCTGGCACGAGCGAGGTAGAGCCGGTGACGCAAAAAATACGTCAACTCGATCAGCTTGGGTTGCTTAACAAGGAATCACAACGACGTCGTACGGGCCTCTGGCTCACCGATGGTCATGAGCCACCACAAGCTAAAAACCTGGTGGCCGATACCTTGACGCTGCAGATGCATCAAGGGACGGCGATTGGTTGGTGTCCGGATTTGGTCTTAGAAGATCTGCCAGCCTCAAAAGAGATTCAAGCAACTGTTTCGGCGGCCTCGTTTCCGTTTAAACCATGACCTCGACGCCTCTTGAACTCGCGCTGACGTATCTGGGCTTGTTTTGCTTTGGATTTCCGTTCGTCATGTCATGGTACTGGATGTCTGGTGCAATGCTGTTCTATTTCATCAGAGAGCGTCATCAGCCCAATCCGGATTGTCCGCCCACGCTGAATAATTACCCCTTGGTGTCGCTACTGCTTCCGTGTTTCAACGAAAGCCAGCAATTGAGCGAAACCTTGGCAGCCATTAGCAAAGTGCAATATCCGAATTTTGAAATTATTGCGATGAATGATGGGTCAAGTGACGATACGCTCAGTCTATTGGATCAGTACGCCCGCGAGATGCCGCAGTTGCGGGTTGCCAATTTGCTCAAAAACCAGGGGAAATCCACCGCCATGAATGTCGGTGCCTTCATGGCGCGAGGGCAGATTTTGGTGTGTATTGACGGCGACGCCCTGATTGACCCTCATGCACTGACATGGTTTGTTGCGCGCTTTCAATCCGACTCGGAGGTAGGGGCTGTGACGGGTAACCCCAGAATTCGCAATCGCACCACCTTGCTCGGTAAGTTGCAGGTGGGTGAGTTCTCGTCCATTATCGGTGTCATTAAGCGAACTCAATCGGTGTACGGATCGTTGTTCACCGTGTCTGGCGTGATCTGTGCATTTCGTAAAGTTGCCATTATGCAAACTGGCATGTGGTCACCCGGTGCGATGTGCGACGATGTAGATTTGACGTTGAGAATTCAAATCGCTGGGTGGCGAGTGACCTTTGAGCCCAACGCGCTGTGTTGGATTTTGATGCCTGAAACATTGGTGGGTTTATGGCGCCAGCGACTGCGCTGGTCCGAGGGGGGCACACAGGCCGCGATGAATTGCATTGGGGAAATCGTCAGAAAGCGGCGTTTGAGGATGGTGCTCATCTGGACTAATTTTTTCATGAGTACGACGTGGGCTGTTTGTGTGTTGATTCTTCTGCCAGCGTTTTTTGTGTCTGGGTTATATGACCCTAACGTGAAGCTCAACTTAAACAACCTGCATGGGTGGGGCAGCGAATTGCTGATTTCGACCTATATTCTGCAATCGGTGGTTGCGCTCTCTTTGGATCGCCGGTACGAGAAAAACAGTTTCCGCAGCCTGTACTGGTTAATTTGGTACCCCCTTCTCTTTTGGGTGTTACAGGCCGTGACTGCTGTGGTGGGTTTCGTACGAGCCTGTGTGCGTCCATCCGGTGAACGCGGTCGCTGGATCAGCCCGGATCGAGGTCTTAAATGAAACGCCAAAGCGACACCGAAGTTAACCCTTATTTAATTGTTCGGTCGACAAAGTCTTCAGCCATTGTGTTCAGAGACTTCTTACTAACCGTACTCTGCTGGCTGCTGGTCATTGCCTTACTGAAAGACGTCTGGATCTTGATCTACGACTTCTTGAAGGATCCTATTTTCGTGTTGTTACCGTTAGATACCCCCGACTGGCAAAGCATCTGGAATCGGTTGAAGCTATTCGTTTATGTGTCGATCGTGTCGATTGCTTGGGTGTTGGCGTTAGCGACCTATCGTTACAACGTCATCCGACGTACCCATCACCAATTTAAAGCATGGGCTGCTCACGATTTGCACACGCTGGCTGACTATGCTGAACAATATGGTTCTGTTGCACAGGTGCCATGGCATTCATATCGCCACGCGGATATTCACTTTGACTCAAACGACGAAATTATCGGTGTGACAGAGCGCTCGGTCTGACAGACTTTGTCACTGACGTGTGATTACCCACGACTCGACTGCGCGCGGTTGGCAGTCTGGCACAATGATCAGCTCTTTTTGCGCGGGGGCAGGCCCGTGTGTTGCGTCAAGACGCGCCCCGGTTTGACGATGCGCCGGCCAGTCGCTTCAGTGCTGTTTTTACGGCGAGTACTCGTGTAGCTACCATCGGTTTGCGGTTGATGAAACGGGATGAGATGCTTTTTGCCGTTGCCAATCAGATCCGCGCGGCCCATCGCTTTGAGTGCTTCTCGTAACAACGGCCAATTGTTGGCATCGTGGTAGCGCAAAAACGCCTTATGCAGGCGCCGTCGTCGGTCACCGCGCACTATATCGACGGTCTCGCTGACGCGAGTCACTCGTGACAGTGGGTTGCGTCCCGAGTGATACATGGCAGTCGCCGTTGCCATGGGGCTTGGATAGAAGGTCTGCACTTGGTCGGCTCGAAAACCATGGCTCTTGAGCCACATCGCCAGATGCATCATATCTTCGTCGCTCGTGCCTGGATGGGCGGCAATAAAGTAGGGCACCAGAAATTGCTTCTTACCAGCTTCCAGACTGAACTTATCAAACATTTGTTTGAATTTGTCGTAACTGCCGATCCCTGGCTTCATCATCTTAGACAAAGGCCCCATCTCGGTGTGTTCTGGCGCAATTTTTAAATAACCACCCACATGGTGGGTGACAAGCTCGCGGATGTATTCGGGTGACTTCACCGCCAAGTCATACCGCAGCCCAGAGCCGATCAGGATTTTTTTAACACCCTTCAAGGCGCGAGCGCGTCGATACATATGGATCAACGAGCTGTGATCGGTATTCAGATTTTGGCAAACATCGGGGTAAACGCAACTGGGTTTACGACAGGCAGATTCAATCTCTGGGCTTTTGCAACCAATACGATACATGTTGGCCGTGGGGCCACCCAAATCAGAAATGACACCGGTAAAGCCAGGGACTTTATCGCGAATATCTTCAATCTCGCGAATCACTGAATCTTCGCTGCGGCTCTGGATAATCCGTCCCTCGTGCTCAGTGATTGAGCAGAAGGTGCAACCGCCAAAACAGCCCCGCATGATATTGACGCTAAAACGGATCATTTCCCAAGCGGGGATCTTAGTGGCCCCATCGTGGCTGCCCTTTTCATCCGCGTAAGATGGGTGGGGGCTGCGTGCATAGGGTAAGTCAAAGACCAAATCCATCTCGGCGGTGGTCAACGGGATCGGTGGTGGATTGATCCATACGTCGCGCGCGGTTCGTCCTTCACCGTGCGCTTGCACAATGGCACGAGCATTGCCGGGGTTTGTTTCGAGGTGCAGGACACGGCTGGCGTGGGCATATAACACCGGATCCGATTTCACTTGCTCGTAAGAGGGTAGTCGAATCACGCTTCGATCACGCGCAGGCACCTTGAGCTTGCCTTTCAATGGCAGTGCTGGGTTGGGCGAAAACACGAGTGGCGATTCACCAGCGACTCGTTTGCTTTTATGTGAGCTCTTGGCGGTGGCTTCTGCTGCGACGGCACGCGCCTCGTCGTTGCGAGCGCAGCTTTGCCCTTGCTCAAACGCCTGCTCACTGATCATTAAATAGGGGTTGACATGGGCTTCAACGCGCCCGACCTCATCGACACTGGTCGACGTGATCTCGAACCAGCCTTCGGGTGTTTCACGCCGCATGAAGGCGGTGCCTCGGATATCAATCATTTGATGTACGGGCTCTTTGGCCGCCAGCCGATGGGCAATTTCGACGACTGCGCGTTCAGCGTTGCCGTACAACAGCAAATCACACTTGCTATCGACGACCACCGAACGACGGACTTTGTCAGACCAATAGTCGTAATGGGCAATTCGTCTCAACGAGCCTTCGATACCCCCTAAGATAACGGGCACGTCTTTATAGGCTTCTTTGCATCGTTGGGTGTACACAATCGCGGCGCGATCCGGGCGTTTGCCACCAATGTCGCCAGCGGTATACGCATCGTCACTGCGCATTTTTCGATCAGCCGTATAACGATTGATCATGGAATCCATATTGCCCGCTGTCACGCCGAAAAACAGATTCGGTTTGCCGAGGACTTTAAAAGGGTCGGCGCTTTGCCATTCGGGCTGAGCAATGATCCCCACCCGAAACCCCTGGTTTTCCAGCATCCGCCCTATCACTGCCATGCCGAAACTGGGATGGTCGACATAAGCGTCACCGGTCACGATGATAATGTCGCAACTATCCCAGCCGAGCTGAGTCATTTCGTCGCGACTCATCGGTAAGAAGGGTGCCACACCAAAACGCTCAGCCCAGAACTTGCGATAACTGCTCAGGGGTTTGGCGTGGCGTGGAAAGAAGGAAACGTCAGTGTAGGCAGTCATATCAATCCGTAATCAACATTGTACGGCACGCCTTGACTTTTACTCACGCAGTTTTGCGCTTGAAAATTACATCCCAGACCCCGTGGCCGAGCCGCAGGCCGCGATTTTCGAATTTGGTTAAGGGCCGATAGTCTGGCCTGGGGGCGAACCCTTCTGCGGTGTTTTCAAGGCTTTGTTCGTGGCTGAGCACATCTAGCATCTGCATGGCGTAGTGCTCCCAGTCGGTCGCGCAATGCAGATAACCACCAGGTTTAAGCCGACTGGCCAGCGAAGCTATAAAGGGTGGCTGAACTAAACGCCTTTTGTGATGCCGCAGTTTCGGCCAGGGATCAGGGAAGTAAATATGAACGCCAGCCAGCGTGCCGGGGGCAATCATGTCACGGATCACCTCGACCGCGTCGTGCTGAATAATGCGAATATTCTGCAGTGATGACGCTTCGATGCGCTTGAGCAACGACCCAACCCCAGCATTGAATACCTCAACACCAAGAAAATTATCTGCTGGTCTCGACAGCGCGATTTTCTCGGTGGTCTCGCCCATCCCGAAACCGATTTCAAGAATCGTATCGGCTTGGCGATTAAACGTTGCGTTCAGATCCAGTAATGAGGTTTGATACGTCACCCCCCACTTCGCCAGCAAAGTATCGAGTGCTTGTTGCTGCCCTTGAGTAATGTGGCTTCTGCGGTGCACAAAGCTGCGGATGTGAGTCGTCAACATCAACCACCTCCGACAGCAACAACGATTTCAAGGCGGTCACCGTCGCACAGGATAACGGTGGCGTGTGTACTTTTAGGCACAATATCGCCGTTTCGCTCGATGGCGATACGTTTGCCGGTATACCCGAGCTGTTCAATCAATTCGGCGATGGTTGTGGGGGCTGCGAGCATTTTTGCTACGCCATTGAGTAGGATTTCCATGTGCGACATTGTAATCTGGTGCTAGACGGCAGGTGCAGCGGCGATTGGTGAGCGATCGAGCTGCTTGTGCCGTATAATCCCGAACACTTCGCGGGTGTAGTTCAATGGTAGAACGGCGGCTTCCCAAGCCTCAAGCGTGGGTTCGATTCCCATCACCCGCTCCAGATTTTTGTAGACATCATGCCTGAAGTCCTTAATATCGCAGCTTATAAATTCGTTGAGCTCGATCAACTAGATCAAAGACGTGTTGAACTCTTTGACCAAGCCACACAGCTTGAACTAAAAGGCACAGTGCTGTTGAGCCCAGAGGGGATCAATCTCTTTCTGGCTGGGTCAAAGGCGCAAATCACCGCGTTTCTTGCCTGGTTGCAGCAAGAGCCGGCGTTCGCCGCCCTTGAAGTGAAATACAGCGAATCAACTGAGCTGCCGTTCAAACGACTCAAAGTCAAAATCAAATCAGAGATTATCCGGATGGACCACCCGACGATTCGACCGATTGAGGGCCGGGCGCCAGCGGTCGATGCGCAGACCGCTGCAAGATGGATAGGGCAAGGGTGTGATGATGCAGGTCAACCGGTTGTTTTGCTGGATACGCGCAATGATTTTGAAGTGCAGGCGGGTACTTTCAAGAATGCGATCAACTGGCACCTGACCAAATTTACAGAATTCCCGGCTGCGGTGAAAGCGCATCAAACTGAGCTTGAAGGCAAAACGGTGATCAGCTTTTGCACAGGCGGCATCAGATGTGAAAAGGCGGCCATCTATATGACAGAGCTGGGTCTGAAAGATGTCTTTCAGCTGGATGGCGGCATCTTGAAGTATTTCGAAGAGACCGGTGGGATAGGCTACGAGGGCAACTGTTTTGTCTTCGATGAGCGTGAGACGCTTGATTCAGGGCTTAACCCTCAGCCAATCGCCTAAGCCCGCAGCCAATCGCCTAAACGACCGTCGCTTTCAGTTGCGAGGCAACGCCCGCAACTGACGTCCTTTATCTGACCCGCATCCCAGGTTGTGATCCCGACGCAGGGTCGAGCAAATAGATACCTGCATCCACTGAATCATCCGCGTGACTCGCCGCGAGAACCATGCCTTCAGAGATACCAAACTTCATCTTGCGAGGGGCTAAGTTGGCGACAAGCACGGTGAGGCGGCCAATGAGTTGCTCGGGGTTGTATGCAGATTTAATCCCCGAAAAAACGTTGCGATGGCGGCCTTCACCCGCATCAAGCGTCAGGCGCAAGAGCTTTGCTGCGCCTTCAACATGCTCACAATTGACGATGCGGGCAACCCGCAGATCGACCTTTGTAAAATCCTCAATGGAGATCGTCGGGCCGATGGCTTCACCGCCAGGTGTCGTGGCGGTTTCGGCGGCAACATCGTCTGCAGACGACTCAAACAAGGCATCTAGCATCGCGGGTTCAACCCGTTGCATAAGATGTTTAAAGGGGTTGATGTGTGTGGGTAACGTGCCAGCGTCGGCCCAGACGAAAGGTCGATTCAGACTGAACAACTCGGTCGCCACCCGATGACTGAGTGTCGGCAGAATTGGTGCCAACATCACCGACAGGGCTTTAAAGCCAGCAAGTGCCTGCGAGCAGATGTTTTGCAACTCAGTACGTTTGATGGTGTCTTCAGCCGCTAAGCCTTTGGCCACTAACCAGGGTTGGGCAGTGTCAAACGCCTGATTGATCTGATCTGCGTGCGCCATGATGTCACGGATAGCGCGGCCATACTCGCGAGCTTCAATATTCTGAAAAACGTTGGCGGCCGCTTCGGCCCACGTGTCGGCTAAAGCTTGAGCGTTGCCGGTATAACCCAGCACCCCATCAAAATACTTGCTGATGAAATTGGCGGCACGGCTGGCAATATTGATGTATTTGCCAACTAAATCGCTATTGACCCGTGCAATGAAATCGTCAGCGTTGAAGTCGATATCTTCAACGCGCGCATTTAGTTTGGCTGCAATGTAATAGCGCAACCAGTCTGGGTTCATGCCGATTTCCAGATATCGAAGGGGCGATATGCCTGTACCACGGCTCTTAGACATTTTTTCACCGCTGACGGTGATAAAGCCATGCACGTTGAGTTGATCGGGTGTTTTACGCCCCGCAAATTTGAGCGTTGCTGGCCAAAATAAGGCGTGAAAATAAACGATATCTTTACCGATAAAGTGAACTTGCTCGGTTGTCCCGGCGGGATCCAACAGTTCGTCGAAATCGATTCCTTGCAGCTGGCAATAGGCTTTCAAAGAGGCCAGGTAGCCCACTGGGGCGTCCAGCCAAACATAGAAGTACTTGCCCGGGGCATCGGGGATTTCGATACCAAAGTAAGGCGCGTCGCGCGAAATGTCCCAATCACCCAGGTTGACTTCGGCATTGTTCGCGCCGCCGCCCAGCCATTCGCGGGTTTTGGCCAACACCTCGGATTGCAAACGCTTGTTGCCCTGAACGTTGGTGCCCGTCGTCCAGTCTTGCAAAAAGGCCACACATTTAGGGTCAGATAATTTAAAGAAAAAGTGTTCAGACGTTTTAAGCACCGGACGGGCATGGGTCAGTGTCGAATAGGGCTCAATCAAGTCAGTGGGCGCATAGACAGCGCTGCAGACTTCGCAGGCGTCACCATACTGATCTTTACTGTGACAGGTAGGACACTCACCCTTAATGTAGCGATCAGGCAGAAACATGCCCTTGACTGGGTCGAAAAACTGTTCGATCTGTTTGGTTTCAATCAGGCCCGCCGAGCGAAGTTGACGATAAATCGATTGCGACAGTTCAACGTTCTCAGGTGAGTCAGTTGAATGCCAGTGATCGAAGTCGATCTGAAATCCCTTTAGATACTGGGGGCGTTCTGCTGCGATACGGGCCACAAGCGCCTGTGGCGTAATCCCCTCGGATTCAGCTTTAAGCATGATGGGCGCGCCATGGGTGTCATCGGCACCGACAAAATGAACCGTATGACCTGCCATGCGCATAGCCCGCACCCAGATATCGGCCTGGATGTATTCCATGATGTGGCCGATGTGAAAAGATCCGTTGGCGTAGGGAAGTGCGGTCGTGACAAAAATGGTGCGTGACATGAATCGTGCCGACAAGAAGAGATCAAGCTGATCATTTTAAGGCAACGCGGCGATTCACGAGAAATGCACGAATCCCCAGTAGCCGGCGAGCGTCGAGACAAGGGCGCTGGCTGCCAGCCCCCAGATGGGATTTGCTTTGGTATAAAACGCCACAAACACATTCACCGCGCTGATGATTGCGGTCAGCCAGCCTCGATGCGCCGCTTGAGCCAGATCCAACCCACTGGCAATGACCAGGCCAACTGCAATGGGGACCAGGGCATTCTGCACGAGCCGAAATCCGCATGAGCCACCCAGTCGGTTGGCCATACGTCCCACCCCAAAGGCAAGCAAACAAGGGATAGTAAGTATCGACAAGGTGGCCGTTAGCAAGCCCTTCCAGCCAGCAATTTGCCAGCCGAGCAGGCTGATAAACACCACATTAGGCCCCGGGGTAATTTGTGCCACGGTAAAAAGATGCATGAAGGCTGACGCATCCATCCAGTGTAAGTTGTCGACAATCTCGTGCAAGACCGCAGACACCGTCGCGTTCATGCCACCGATTGCCATGATCGAAATCATCACAAAGCTTCGCATCATCTGCCATAGAATCAGGGGGTCTGTCATTTTTTCCCCCAGACGAAGGTGATCAGTAGCGCCACGGGAATGAAGGCTGGGATGACGTAAATCATTGGCCAGTGCAGGCCAGCAATCGCCGTGAGCGCCAGCAGGATGATGAGCGTCGCAGCGAGACCAGGTTTGAGCCGTTTTGCCATTTTCAGGCCAGTGCCAATGACGAGCCCCGCGGCAGCGGCTGCCGCACCAGTCAGCGCATCGTTGATCGCAGCGATGTGCGAAAACTCGTTGTAGAGCGTCGCGAGCCCAACCAAAATAACGAGCGGCAAAAGCATGATGCCTAAGACACACACCACTGAGCCTTTAGGGCCCTGATAGCGGTCACCAAGCATCACGGCGGCATTGACCGTATTGGCGCCTGGCAATACTTGTCCAATCCCTAAGACCGTGGCGTATTCTTTATCTGACAACCATTGGTAACGCTCAACAATGACATGATGTGCCGCCGCAGCCACGCCACCAAAGCCCAACAAACCGATGGTCGCAAAACCGCGAAATAACTCACCGAGGCCGATAACACGCTGGGCTGACTTGGATTCGCCAGCGTCACCGGTCAATGCGGATTTGGTAGAAGGTGCGACCATATCAAATTACTTGATTTCTCGAGCCTCGACATCAATGATGTCGCCTGGTGGCTTTGGCGCACGTGCGTAGAAAGCACCTGTCTTGAACATGGGTTTACAGGCTCGTTGAGCGCGCATGAAGTATTCTCTGATGGCTGAAGGACGGCTGGCGATCCGACCTGTCAAAAGCAGGATAATGATCGCAATAAAGCTTGACCCAATGAAAATCAAGGCCATGCCTAAGCCCAGTAGGCCGGCAATGGCCATCGCGACCAGACGAAAAATGCTTGTTATCAATGTTGGCATACGCCCTTGGTAAAGAAAATCAACGTGTTACCTAACTATAGACTGGAAAACTGACATGAGTTTAACGCTGACTGACGTGCGCTTGGCACTGGATGAAACGATCGATCCGCACAGCCATGCCAGCCTAGCTGCACTGGTCAAAGACAACCAAATCGACATCCGCGGTGACGACGTCAGCATCAAGCTTAATCCTGGCTATTATGCGGCGGATCAAGCCGCTGGTCTGCGTGATCTGCTCACCGATCGATTGCGGTCTGTGGGGGCTCGCACCGTTCAGATCGATCTGGCGGTCAACGTCCTGTCACATGCGATTCGCCCTGGCGTGGATCGCGTCCCGAACGTCAAGAACATCATCGCCGTCGCCTCTGGCAAAGGCGGGGTGGGCAAAAGCACAACGGCGGTTAATTTGGCGCTTGCTTTGCAGACGCAAGGCGCACGTGTCGGTTTGCTGGATGCTGATATTTACGGCCCCAGCGTGCCGACCCTGTTGGGGATTAACGACAAGCCCCGAAGCAACGGCAAGACCATGGAGCCGCTGATCGGACATGGTTTGCAATGCAATTCGATCGGCTTTCTGATTAGCCCGGATTCACCCGCCATCTGGCGCGGCCCGATGGTCACCCAGGCGCTTGAGCAGCTCTTGCGCCAAACGGATTGGATTGATCTGGATTACTTGATCGTTGATATGCCCCCTGGTACGGGCGATATCGCCCTGACGCTTGCCCAGAAAGTCCCCGTTGTTGCGGCGTTGATTGTGACGACACCTCAAGATATCGCCTTGCTCGATGCTCGCAAGGGTCTACGTATGTTTGAAAAAGTAGAAGTCCCGATTCTCGGCATTGTCGAGAATATGGCGGTGCATATTTGCTCAAACTGCGGGCACAGCGAGCATATCTTTGGTGACGGTGGCGGCGAACGCATGGCGACTGAATTCCATACAGCGTGCTTAGGCAGCTTGCCCCTGGCGATGTCCATCCGTCGACAGTCAGACCTGGGGCTGCCAACGGTACTGGCAGAGCCTGATAGCCAAGCGGCTGGCATTTACCATGAGATCGCACGCCGAGTTGCTGCTCGCGTCGCTCAGCTGCCTCGCGACATGAGCGAAAAGTTCGGCACGATCGCTATCAAGCGGGTTTAAATCCGTTAGCCCTCAACATCGGGCGCGACAAGAGTAAAATCCGCGCTCTTGATCCTTTTCACCGGGACGTTGGCATGAGCATTAAAAGCGACCACTGGATTCGTCGAACCGCGATGAGTCAAGGCATGATTGAACCCTTTGAGCCTGGCCAGGTGCGAGAGAACGCATCAGGCCGGATCGTGAGCTATGGCACCAGCAGTTATGGCTATGATGTGCGCTGTGCCGACGAGTTCAAGATATTCACGAATATCAACTCGACGATTGTCGACCCAAAGAACTTTGATGAGAAGTCTTTTGTCGATTTCAAGGGCGATATTTGTATCATCCCGCCCAATTCATTTGCGCTGGCGAGAACGGTTGAGTACTTCCGTATCCCGCGCAGTGTGCTGACGATTTGCCTGGGCAAGAGCACCTATGCCCGCTGTGGCATTATCGTCAATGTCACCCCGTTAGAGCCAGAGTGGGAAGGCCACGTCACTTTAGAATTCTCTAACACCACCCCGCTACCTGCCAAGATCTACGCAGGCGAGGGGTGTGCGCAGATGCTGTTTTTTGAAAGCGACGAAATTTGCTCGACGTCGTACAAAGATCGTGGCGGTAAATATCAAGGTCAACAGGGCGTGACCTTACCCAGAACGTGATGTTTGAAGGTTGTCATTAAAAAGCGGTTTACGAGTATTACACTACGCCTCGTTTCTGTTTAAAACACCGTCTTCAGCCCTCAGTTCTTTAGCCCTTTCGCGCGGAGTCAACGCCATGAAGTTTCGTTTCCCTATTTTCATCATTGACGAAGACTACCGTTCAGAGAATGCCTCTGGATTAGGGGTGCGTGCGCTGGCCGCCGCGATAGAAGAAGAGGGGATGGAAGTCATCGGCGTCACCAGTTACGGTGATTTGAGTTCGTTTGCACAGCAACAAAGTCGTGCAAGTGCTTTTATCTTGTCCATCGACGATGAAGAGTTCGACGTAGATTCGCCAGAAGATGTCGCAGGCGCCATCAAGAACTTACGTGCGTTTATTGGTGAGTTGCGGTTCCGTAACGCCGATATCCCCATCTATCTTTATGGCGAGACGCGCACCTCCGCTCATATCCCCAATGACATCTTGCGCGAATTGCATGGTTTCATCCATATGTTCGAGGATACGCCTGAGTTTGTCGCTCGACACATTATTCGCGAGGCACGAGCGTATATCGATAGCTTGGCACCGCCGTTTTTCCGCGAACTCGTCAAATATGCGCAAGATGGATCGTACTCTTGGCATTGTCCAGGGCATTCGGGTGGCGTGGCGTTTTTGAAGAGCCCCGTTGGTCAGATGTTTCATCAGTTTTTTGGTGAGAATATGCTGCGTGCGGATGTTTGTAACGCCGTGGATGAACTCGGCCAGTTGCTAGACCACACGGGTCCGATTGCAGAATCCGAAATCAACGCCGCGCGAATTTTTCACGCTGACCATTGTTATTTCGTGACCAACGGTACCTCGACGTCCAATAAAGTCGTTTGGCACGCCAACGTCGCTGCCGATGACATCGTCGTGGTCGATCGCAATTGCCACAAGTCCATCTTGCATGCGATCACCATGACAGGCGCAATCCCGGTTTTCTTGCGTCCGACTCGCAACCACCTGGGGATTATCGGCCCGATTCCTTTGAGCGAGTTTGAACCTGAAAACATTCTCAAGAAGATTGAGGCCAATCCGTTTGCCCGCAAGGTCAAAGATAAAGAGCCACGTATTTTGACGTTGACGCAAAGTACCTACGACGGCGTGATCTACAACGTCGAGATGATCAAGCAAAAGCTTGGCAACATGATTGATACTCTGCATTTTGATGAGGCTTGGTTGCCGCATGCCGCTTTTCACGAGTTTTATGAAGACATGCACGCGATTGGCCCGAATCGCCCGCGCAGCCCAAAAGCGATGGTCTTCGCGACACACTCAACGCACAAATTGCTCGCAGGCATTTCGCAAGCCTCGCAAATCATTGTGCAAGAGTCCGAGTCACGCAAGCTCGATCGCAATATCTTCAATGAAGCCTATTTGATGCATACGTCGACCTCACCGCAATATGCGATTATCGCGTCTTGCGATGTGGCGGCGGCCATGATGGAAGCCCCCGGGGGTACTGCCTTGGTTGAAGAGAGTATCCGTGAAGCACTGGATTTTCGTCGCGCAATGCGTAAGGTCGATCTCGAATATGGCGCAGACGATTGGTGGTTTACCTTGTGGGAACCCGATCAGTTAGTCGCGGATGGCATCGGCACACAGCAAGACTGGATGCTTGAGTCAAACGCCCACTGGCACGGCTTTGGTGATCTCGCGAAAGATTTCAACATGTTGGACCCCATCAAAGCGACCGTCGTTACACCTGGTTTGGATATGTCGGGCAGCTTTGGTGAAACGGGCATCCCCGCTGCGCTGGTGTCGAAGTTTCTGACCGAGCATGGCGTCGTGGTTGAGAAGACGGGGCTTTACTCTTTCTTCATCATGTTTACCATCGGCATTACCAAAGGCCGGTGGAACACGCTGTTGACTGCTTTGCAGCAATTCAAAGATGATTATGATCGCAATCACCCGCTCTGGAAAATCCTGCCCGATTTCTGCAAGATTCATCGCAAGTACGAGCGCATGGGTCTCAAAGATCTCTGTCAATTAATTCACGCCGCTTATCGTAAACACGACGTGGCACGATTGACGACAGAAATGTATCTCAGTGACATGGTGCCTGCGCTCAAGCCTTCGGATGCGTTTGCGAAAATGGCCCACCGCGAAGTTGAGCGAGTGCTGATCGATGAGCTCGAAGGCCGCGTGACGGGCGTGTTGTTGACGCCTTACCCACCAGGGATTCCGCTGTTGATCCCGGGTGAGCGCTTCAATAAGCGCATTGTTCAGTATTTGCAGTTTGCGCGAGAGTTCAACGCGCAGTTTCCTGGCTTCGAAACCTATATTCACGGGTTAGCCGAAGACGTCTTGCCCAACGGTGAAAAGCGATATTACGTTGACTGTATTATCGAAGAGTAGGCTTGAACCACGTCACCACGAGCTGTTCACGCCATGACCACCCAGCGCGTTGACGTCGTCGTGATTGGCGCGGGGGCTGCGGGCATGATGTGTGCAGCAGTGGCTGGGCAGCGTGGTTTAAAGGTGCTACTGATTGATCATGCCAGCAAGTTAGCTGAGAAAATCCGAATCTCTGGCGGTGGTCGATGCAACTTCACGAATCGTGAGGTATTGCCCAACAACTTTATTTCTGCGAATCCTCATTTCTGCAAGTCGGCACTGGCAGCCTACACCGCTCAGAATTTCATTGCCTTGGTCAATGAACATGGGATTGCTTGGCATGAGAAGCATAAGGGTCAGCTTTTTTGTGATGACAGCAGCGAAGACATTATCGACATGTTGCGCGCAGAATGTGGCAAAGGACACGTGCAGTGGCGCATGCCCTGCAAGGTTGAGGTGATCGCGCCCATGGATCTGCCAGCGGCAGCTTCGTCGCCAGCCGCCTCGACGCAGGCGCAACCACGGTTTCGAATCACGAGTGATCAAGGGTTGATTGAGACATCATCGGTGGTGATCGCCACCGGCGGGCTTGCTATCCCCCAATTGGGGGCAACCGACTGGGGTTTAAAGATCGCGCGTCAGTTCGGCCTGAAAGTCATCGACCCGCGACCGGCGCTCGTGCCACTCGTCTTTAACGGAGATGATTGGGGGGCTTTCAGCGAACTATCTGGTGTTGCGATCGAAGCTGACGTCTCAACGGGATCAGATCGGCCAGTGACGTCGTTTTTAGAGGATGTTCTTTTTACTCATCGTGGTTTGTCTGGCCCGGGGATCTTGCAAATTTCAAGCTATTGGCAGCCCGGTCAAACGATTCGCCTGAACCTCGCTCCGGGGCGGCAACTGGGTGATGAACTGATCGCCAATAAATCGGGCAACAAGCAACAATTGGGAACGGTATTAGCCAATCTCTGGCCGCGTCGCTTATCCGAACAGTGGTTAGGTGAGTATTCAACCCATAAACTCGCCGACGTGGGTGACAAGTGGCTGCGCGACCTGGCGACTCGTATTCACGGCTGGACGCTGACCCCGTCGGGAACAGCTGGTTTCAAGAAGGCCGAGGTGATGCGCGGCGGTGTAGACACGCGCGATCTGGATCAACGAACGATGGCCGCGAAAAAGCATCCTGGCTTGCATTTCATCGGTGAAGTGGTGGATGTCACGGGCTGGTTAGGAGGCTATAACTTTCAGTGGGCGTGGGCGTCGGCGGTAGCCTGTGCGAAGAGTCTTTAGATACAATCGCCGTGAATGCAGATTAGCGGAGCTCAAATGCACATACCAAACGATCGTCGATATGCAACAACGCACGAGTGGATAAAGGCCGAAGGCGACGTCATGCTCGTTGGCATTTCGGCACCTGCACAAGATCAGTTGGGTGACCTTGTTTTCGTCGGAGATGTCAACGTCGGTGGAAAATTGTCTGCAGGCGCAGTTGCCGGCATTGTTGAATCCGTCAAGGCTGCCTCTGATATCCATGCGCCAGTGACCGGTCAAGTGATCGCGTTCAATGATGCCTTGAACGATAACCCCGGCCTCATTAATGAGGATCCGTACGAAACTTGGATTTTCAAAATCAAGCCTGATCAGCCGAAGGATATTGACGGTTTGCTTGACGCTTCGGCTTATGAAACGATCGCGCAGGATTAATTAACGGCGGTCGACTCAAACTCTTTGGCCAAGTCTTTGACCAATCCGAAGAAGTCATTGACCATGGATTGCATCGACTCTTTGCTGAGACCACCGTAGGTGCTGACATCCATCTCGAGGATAGGTTCTTGTGTTTGGCCGATTCGTGCTTTAGCCAGGCTGTGATCTTTGTTCCATTGGTTGATATGCTGAATCGCTTGCGGTTTTTTGGGATCGTAGCTGGCTCTGAGCACGACGTCTTCGCAGGTTGGATCACTGCCGCAGCCCACAAAGACAAACTCAATCCGAGTCGCACCGGTGTCTTCTGGGGCGATCTGAATGACCGGATCTCCCTGCTCGTCCTTTCTTTGCTCAAAGTTATGTCCGTTGGCCGTCAAAATATCAGTGAACGCCTGTGAGTCAAAATGGCTTTTTGAGCCGACATCGTCAGGCTCTCCTTGCACCTGTGTGACATCACTGTCTAACCAGCCGAGTGGGGCTTTTGACACTAACCAGTTGAGAAAACCACTCGTTGAAACGGGATTGCCATTTAATTTAAAAGTGTTTTTTTCCAAGGTGAGGCTTGCGGCGACATTGTTGCCATCAATCTTCA
Source organism: Jezberella sp. (assembly GCF_964834465.1). Lineage (NCBI taxonomy): Bacteria > Pseudomonadati > Pseudomonadota > Betaproteobacteria > Burkholderiales > Alcaligenaceae > Jezberella > Jezberella sp. Next base: position 62,490 of record NZ_CBAZRM010000002.1, on the reverse strand, counting down.
CTACTTTTGCGATGCTCGCCAGCAAAAGGTCAGTGTTTACCTCCTTTTCGGCTAACGCCTGAGCTTTGCTTTCCGGGACGCCCTGACCCAGCTTGATCTCAGTGAGAACACTCGTGGCGAGCGGTCGCGATACATTGAGGTTGGCGTGAAATGTCTCGAGCGGATTGGTTGTCATACCCACACCGCTCGCATTGAGGGCAACAGGTGCCAGGGCCAAGTGAAGCTCGAACTTGCCACTGCCTTGCTTGCTATCCCAGACTAATGGATTGAGGTGGAGTGTTGGCTTATCTTTCAAAAGCGTCTGTACCTGTTGCCAAAACGCTTTGATGTCCGTATTGGTGACCAGGTCAGCGTCAGAGGCTTGGTTGAGCGAGCGAATGACCAAATCACCAGACAGGTTGACGAGTGATTTCATCGGCTCGGCGCTGAGGTGATCAAATGAAACCAAGAAATTGAGTTTTCCAAAGTCTTTGGCCCCCAAGGTGAGTTTCTCGGTTTCATAATGAATGACGCCATCAAGCAAACGATCGTTTTGATTGAGGACGAGTCGGGTTTGCAACTCGTCTAGCTTTAGCGTTGGCAGCCCAGGTTGCTGAATGCTCAACTGATTGACGGTGGCACCTCGGGTGCCAACGGTCAGCCCTTTGTCATTTTGTTGGCTGTTGTTGTACAGGCGAACGCCATTAAACGCGATCGACCCCGACTTGTTCGCCAAAGTGAGAGACGGGATGCCAACGTCACTTTGCCAAGTGGTCAAATTAGCACCGACATTGATTTTGATCGAGACGCTGCCCAACTCGGTATGCAGACCGTCTTGAGAAACACTGAGTGGGGTGGTTGTCCAGACACTGTGCAAATCGCCGTTTAAGTCCAAAAGACTTTGCCCTTCGATAAAGGGTTGTCCTTTTGCGTACGAAAAGAGTTTCTCTGACAATGCGGTGGGCACAAGCGTGCTGTGAATGACAGCAAGATGGGGGGCGAACTGACCATGCAACAGAGACCATAATGGCAGAGGGCCATGATCTATTTTGCTGAGAATCTTGATGTCAACAGGTTTCGTATCGGACGTGGTAGGCGCGAGCGATATTAAATAAACCGCCTCACTTGAAAATATCCCTCTCTGGTATTGGATCTCTTTGACTGAGATTGAATCCATACCGCCATCGGCTAAATACTCGTTAAGCGCTTCAATCCCATCGCGAGTATCTTGCTCGATATGACTGCCCGACCACCACGTAATCGTTGCGTAAATTGCAATGATGAATACGACGATACCGCCAACCGTAGAGATAATTTTTGTCTTCACGTGATTCTTTTGCAGATGAGTGCTTTCAGGTTCAAGATCGTCTCAAATACTCGACGATGTCATAAGCGAGGCCATTTTCTGGCAATTGTGGCAACCGCGACGTTTCATGCCAAATGGCTTTGTCCAGTTCGGCAAATCGGGCGTCACCCACCACTTGCGTTTTCACCTCAGTGGCGACAATGCGATCAACATGTGCGAGGGCTTCTCTATATATCTGCTCGCCGCCAATAAAGTAGATCTCGGGGGCATCATGAACAAGCGCTTTGGCGGCGTCAACGCTGGTGGCAACCTCAGCCCCTAGCGCTACGAACTCAGCATTTCGACTGATCACAATATTGCGCCGGCCGGGCAGTGGTCTACCGAGAGACTCCCAAGTCTTGCGCCCCATGATAATCGGACAGCCTAGGGTGGTGCGTTTGAAATGCGCCAAATCACCCGGTAGTGACCACGGCAGCGAATTGTTCACCCCGATGACGCGATTTTCTGAATAAGCGACGATTAAGGAGGTGCGCATGGCGTTAGACCGCCACAGGGGCTTTGATGTGAGGATGATGTTCGTAATCCTCGATCACGAAGTCTTCGAACTGATAGTCAAATAAAGACGCTGGTTTGCGCTGGATGATGAGTTTCGGATAGGCGAAGGGTTCACGTGAAAGCTGCAATTCGACTTGATCGAAATGATTGGAATAGAGGTGGCAGTCGCCACCAGTCCAGATAAAATCGCCAACCTCCAGGTCGCACTGCTGAGCAACCATGTGCGTCAGTAACGCGTAGCTGGCGATATTAAACGGCACACCAAGAAAGATATCGGCACTGCGTTGATACAGTTGGCAGGATAGCTTGCCCTGCGCGACATAGAACTGGAAAAAAGCGTGGCAGGGCGGGAGCGCCATGTTTTTGATATCAGCGACATTCCAAGCTGAGACAATCAATCGCCGCGAGTCAGGTGTTTGTCGTATCTGCTCGAGCACTTGGCTGATTTGGTCGATATGCTGGCCATCCGGCGTTGGCCATGAGCGCCACTGCACCCCATAAACGGGCCCGAGTTCGCCGTCAGCCTGGGCCCATTCATCCCAAATGCTGACCCCCCGTTCTTGCAACCATTTCACATTTGAATCGCCTCGCAGAAACCAGAGCAGTTCAAGAAAAATGCTGCGAGTATGCAGCTTTTTTGTCGTAATCAGCGGAAACCCTTCCTGCAAATTAAACCGCATCTGATGGCCGAATAACGAGCGCGTGCCAGTCCCTGTTCTGTCAGATTTGTCAACGCCATGCGTGTAAACATAGCGCATGAAATTTTCATATTGATTCATCCGTGCAACTCTCTATTCAAGGGTTTTAGCGCTGACCAGTGCGTCGTCGACGATCTCTGCTGACCAAGTGATCTTGGCCGTGAGAGCAAGCATTGCCGACGCTGAGCAGTACTTGTCATGGGACAGCGCAATCGCTCTTTCAACAGCAGCGCGCGATAGGCTTTTGCCAGTCACGGTAAAGGTAAAGTGAATCGACGTAAACACTTTGGGGTCTGTTTCAGCTCGCTCAGCCAGTAACTTCACCGAGCAGCCAGTCACCGCGTGGCGTCCTCTTTTGAGAATAAGCACAACATCATAGGCAGTGCACCCACCGGTACCTGCCAAGAGAAGTTCCATCGGGCGAGGGGCTAAATTGTGGCCGCCGCCTTCTGGGGCACCATCCATCGCCGTCACATGACCACTGCCGGTTTGCGCCACAAACAGCATCCCTTGTGGACCACCCCAGTTAATTGTGCATTCCATGCTGAATCCTCTGCTAAAGAAAGAATGATAAACCTTAAGTCATTGGTCATCCTAATGAAAATCGGGGTGAAGTCGCCCGAGTTTGAGGGAAACGCATAGCCTAGGGTTTACACTAGACACTTGGCTGACGTTACTCTCGATTCAATCACTCGACCACACGATGTCCACTCAGATGAAACCGACTTTGTCCTATCCGTCGTTTACCCGTCGTTCGCATTGGCTGGACGGTTTAATTGTCGAGGTGGATGTTGCCCTTCAAGTGCTGGCGGACAGCGCTCGAGCTGCGCGGCCCAATCCAGCGGGACGCTCCGTCTCAGATGCAACCACAACAAGGCTGAGCGAGCAAGAACGCGCTCATGCAGCTGGTTTGATGAGGGTAAATCATGTCGGTGAAGTCTGTGCGCAGGCTCTCTATCGCGGGCAGGCCCTGGCGTGTCGAGACAGTACGGTTCGCGACCTTTTTCAGCACGCAGCCAAAGAAGAGGTCGATCATCTGGCGTGGTGCAGTGAGCGTTTGGTCGAGTTAGCGAGTCATCCGAGTGTGTTGAATCCCGTCTGGTATGCCGGCTCATTTGTGATGGGCGTATTGGCCGCAAGGGCGGGAATCGCACGCAACTTAGGCTTTATGGCTGAAACTGAGCGTCAAGTTGAAGCCCATCTGGATACGCATTTAGTGAGTCTGCCCGCACAAGATCAGCGCTCTCGGGCAATTGTGTCGCAAATGAAGGCTGATGAAGCGGGTCATCGGATGATGGCCGAGCAGCGTGGGGCGGCGCTGTTGCCGAGCCCAGTAAGGCAATTGATGAAGTTGACGTCACGACTGATGACGATGACGGCGTATAGGCTGTAGGGCTTAATCCGAACCAGTCATTTTGTTGCGACGCACAAAAACAACAGTTTTTGGGATATTTGCCAGAGAAATGCTTGTTTCTTGCAATGCACAAAAATCTAGGCTATTATTCAGTTGTGGATGTTAAGTATGCGTTTGAATAAAGCGTCAAAAGCCATTGCACGCTGTTCAAACCTTAAGAGCCGTAGCTCCTTAACTTGCCAAGGTTGTCTCCTCCACCCTCCTCCTTTGGTGGATTTAGCCCAAGACTGCAAAGTCTTGGGCTTTTTTTTTAATCAATTTTTGTTGAGAAGTTCAACCCATCGGCCATTCGCTCGTCACCATGAGCAGGTTTCGTAAAAAAACCTGAACCTAAAATCATCTAAGGGCGTGAAAAGTCTAAAATAGACCTCAATCAAATAAAGGCGCAAGTGTTGCGTGGAGATTGCTTTGCAGATTCAAGATATTAGACTTGCAGTGGTTGGATTGGGATATGTCGGTTTACCTTTGGCTGTCGAGTTTGGTAAAAAAATGCCGGTGATTGGGTTTGACATCAATGCCGCTAGAATCAGCGAGTTGCAATCCGGTAAAGACCATACCCTTGAGGTAGACGACCAAGAGCTGGCCAGTGCTACCCATTTGACCTTCACGATGGATCGAACGGTCTTGGCTCGCGCCAACGTTTTCATTGTCACCGTACCAACGCCCATCGATCAGTACAAGAATCCTGATCTGGATCCTTTAGTCAAAGCCAGTGAAACCATTGGTGCGGTGTTGAAAAAAGGCGATCTCGTTATTTATGAATCGACGGTTTACCCGGGCGCGACAGAAGAAGAGTGCGTACCAGTCCTCGAGCGTGTGTCGGGCTTGACGTTCAACGTTGATTTTTTTGCGGGCTACAGCCCAGAGCGCATCAACCCGGGCGATAAGACGCATCGAGTCAGCACCATCAAAAAGGTCACCTCTGGCTCGACGCCAGCCATTGCACAGTTGGTCGACGAACTTTACCGCCAGATTGTCGTCGCTGGTACGCATCTTGCCCCTAGTATCAAAGTTGCGGAAGCAGCGAAGGTGATTGAGAACACCCAGCGCGACGTCAACATCGCGCTGATTAATGAACTGGCCCTGATCTTCAATATCATGGGTATTGACACTGAGGCCGTGCTTCAGGCCGCCGGTACCAAATGGAACTTCCTCCCTTTCAGGCCGGGTTTGGTGGGAGGTCATTGCATTGGGGTGGATCCGTATTACCTGACGCACAAGGCGCAGTCGTTGGGCTACAAGCCCGAGGTTATCCTGGCAGGGCGTCGGTTGAACGATGCCATGGGTAATTATGTGGTTTCGCAATTACTCAAGGCCATGACTCGTAAAAACGTTGGTGTGCTCAATGCAAGGGTGCTCGTGATGGGTCTAACCTTCAAAGAAAATTGCCCTGATCTGCGTAATACTCGAGTCGTTGATATCGTCAATGAACTGAAGGCTTATAACGTTCGGGTCGATGTTTATGACCCCTGGGTTAGTAGCCAGGAAGCCGTCGATGAATATGGCATCACCCCGGTGCAGACCTTAGCGCCTGATACCTATGATGCGATCATCCTCGCAGTCGCTCACCATCAGTTTGCTGAAATGGGCGCTGAAGCGATCCGGCGACTAGGCAAAGCAACCCATGTGCTATACGACTTGAAATATGTTTTTTCAGCAGATCAAGCTGATCTCAGGCTATAAGAATTGTGCGCGATAGGTTTGCTATCGATTTAGTTGGATTGCCATCGCAAAATACATGGCCTAAAGGATGTTGATGAAAACGAAATACGATCAGATCAAAGCCGAATTGGTGAAAAACCCCAAGACTTGGTTGGTTACCGGTTGTGCCGGCTTTATCGGGTCGAATTTACTCGAGACACTGCTTGACCTCGATCAATATGTCGTTGGTCTTGATAACTTCTCGACGGGCTTTCAGCACAATCTGGATGAAGTAAAAACGATTGTCGGTGCAGCGCAGTGGGGGCGCTTTACCTTCATCGAAGGCGATATTCGCCACCTCGAGACGTGTCAGCGGGCGGCAGCAGGCGTTGACTATGTTTTGCACCAAGCGGCACTGGGTTCGGTGCCGAGATCTCTCGCTGACCCGATTTTGACAAACGAAGTCAACATTCATGGATTTTTAAATATGCTTGTCGCAGCGCGCGACGCGCAGGTCAGTGGGTTCGTGTTTGCAGCGTCAAGCTCGACCTACGGTGACCATCCCGCCTTGCCCAAAGTTGAAGAACAGATTGGCAAGCCGTTGTCACCTTACGCGGTGACTAAATACGTGAATGAATTGTATGCAGACGTGTTCTATCGATCCTATGGGTTTAATAGCGTCGGTCTGCGTTACTTCAATGTCTTTGGTAAACGGCAAGACCCCAGCGGTGCTTATGCGGCTGTCATCCCGAAATGGATTGCCGCGATGGTTCGCAACGAAGATGTCCTTGTTAACGGCGACGGCGAAACTAGCCGTGATTTCTGCTTTATTGATAATGCGGTACAAGCGAATATTTTGGCTGCAACAGCCCAAGGCGAAGGGGTGAACCAGATTTATAACGTTGCGGTCAGTGGCCGCACCACGTTGAATGATCTTCATGGCCACTTGGTGCAAGCCTTGGCAAAACATGGCGTGGCGGTGGATAAAAAGCCTGTCTACCGGGATTTCAGAGCGGGTGATGTGAGACATTCACAGGCAGACATCAGCAAAGCGTCTCGTTTGTTGGGCTACCAACCGCTTCATGATGTGTTGCAAGGGCTTGAGGTTGCGATGCCCTGGTACACACAGTTTTTGCGTTAGTCTTCGGGCAACCCGCGCTTAATGAATCTGCGTGCACGCATTCATGCGATTCACCAGGATCACCATCGGATCGCTCGTGCCGCCGGTCGGGTGGCTTTTTTTTTGGTGATCGGCAAACTGGCAGGTGCCCTCAAAGAGATGGCGATTGCTTATCGTTACGGCGTCAGTCCGGAAGTTGACGCTTACCAATTCACCATGACCTTGGCAACATGGCTACCGGTGACGGTCGTTGGTGTTTTATCAGTCGTGCTGATCCCCGTGTTCGTGGCCTTGAAAAGAAAGCCTGCTCGCCAACAGCGCGAGTTTATCGACGAGTTTCAAGGCTGGTTGCTGATGTTGGGGTTGGCCTTGGTCGTGCTAACCGTCTGCGTCTGGCCTGAAATCTTGCGTCAACTTGGCGCGAAGCTCACGCCTGAGGTGAAAGGCATGACCACGACGCTGCTCTGGGCTTTCGCCCCGGGCGCGCTCTTGACCCTGTTCGTCGGGTTTAGTGCGGCGCGACTGAGGTCTCAAGAACGTCACATTAATACGTTACTCGATAGTCTGCCTGCCCTGGTGTTGTTGCTGTGGTTGTTTGCTGCGGGGCCTGACAGTGGGATCGAACCGTTGCTGTGGGGGACGTTGCTTGGTTTGGCCGCCCAGGCTGGATGGACCGCTTGGCTGGCCGCTAAAACGGGTGCTGCTGGCTGGGGCAGCATCCGATTGTCGTTTCGCTCTGCCGAATGGCCTACCCTGGTCAATGCAATGGGCATCATGCTGATCGGACAGATCGCGATGAGTTTCGTGGGGCCGCTCGATCAATATGCGGCTGCGACAATCGGCAACCACGCGAATTCAACCATGGGATACGCGTCTCGTTTACTGTCATTGTTATTGGGGATAGGCGCCGCGTCCGTTGGGCGTGCGGCACTGCCTGTGCTCGCCGACATCCAAAGTGGCGGCGACAGTGTTCGTGCGAGAAGCATGGCGTTGAAGTGGTCGGTGTTGATGTTGGCGGCAGGTTGCGCCACCGTTGCCGTTGCGTGGATTCTGACGCCGATCGGGGTTGAGTTACTGTTTCAGCGTGGCGCTTTTACCGCCGCCGACACGGTCATTGTCTCCAGTGTGTTGCGGTGGGGCTTGCTGCAGGTGCCGTTCTTCTTTGGCGTGCTGGTGCTGGTTCAGTTATTGGCGAGTCAGCAACGCTATGCATTGATCTCACTGATTGCGGTGTTGAATTTCGCGTTGAAAGCAGTCTTGAATTTCTTGTTGGCGCCTCATTTTGGGTTACAAGGCATTATGATCGCAACTGCCTGCATGTATGCCTTGTCTTATTTTTGCTACTTGCTTGCTGCAAAACGACTCGCGCCAGAGGCGACAACCAGCTAAAGATATGCTCAACAGATCCAGAAAAATTGCGATCGTCATTCACTCGCTGGGTGGTGGTGGGGCCGAGCGTACATTGGTTGATCTAACGGCCTCATGGGCGAGCAGAGGAGATCAGGTCAGCATCATCACCTTGAGTCACGCACTGGACGATGCGTATGCACTGCACCCAGCCGTTACCCGGGTCGTGCTCGATGTGGCAGGCGAAAGTAAGGGTATCTTCAACGGTATCGTGTCCAATGTGAGGCGTGTGCTGATCCTGAGGCGAACCCTTAAATCGCTTGCCCCCGATGTGCTGCTTGGCTTTATGACGACGTCGTCCATTTTGGCGGTCTTCGCGGCATTGGGGTTACCCGCGAGCGTGATTGCGTCTGAGCATACTCACCCGACACACCAAGCACTTTCTGCGCTTTGGCGTGGACTACGCAGAATTGCTTATCCGCGTGCCAGCTTTGTCGTCACACTGACTGAGGGCACTGCGCAATGGTTCAAAGCGCATATACCGAGAGCACGGCTGTGTGTGATTCCCAATCCGGTGACTTGGCCTGTTGCCAATGGTCAGCCGACTATTCAACCACCCCCGAAAACAACAAATCGCAAGCGATTGCTTGCCGTGGGAAGGCTTCATCCTGAAAAAGGGTTTGATCTATTGCTCGACGCTTTTAAAGACGTAGCGGTGCAATGCCCCGCCTGGGATCTCATCATTCTGGGCGAGGGGGCCGCGCGTGCCGCATTGCAGTCACAGATAGACAACGCGGGCTTGACTGACAGAGTGTCAATGCCCGGACGAGTCGGCAATATGGCCGATTGGTATGCAAGCGCTGATCTGTATGTGTTAAGTTCCCGCGTTGAGGGTTTGTCGAACACGTTGCTTGAGTCCATGGCCATGGGGTTGCCAGTGGTCTCTTTCGACTGTGATACCGGGCCTCGGTCAATCATTACTCATGGGCGAGACGGTCTGTTGGTCACGCCCAACGGCGATGTGTATGCGTTGGCCCAAGCCCTGATTGAGTTGATCCGTGATGAATCCTTACAGCGTCGATTGAGCGCAGTAGCCCCGCAGGTTCGTGAGCGCTTCTCTCTGGTCAATGTGCTCAGCCGTTGGGATCAATTGTTAGAAGAGGTTGCCTAAGTATGTGTGGCATTGCAGGTATCTGGGGCCCCCAAACTGATCAGACTGATTTGATGAGGGCAGCGTGCGAACGCATGCGCAATCGAGGGCCCGATAGTCGAGGGGTTTGGCAGGATCAGGCAGCGTCCCTGACGCTCGGTCATGTACGACTTGCGATTGTGGATTTGTCAGAAGCAGGCGCACAACCCATGCTCTCGGCTTGCGGGCGCTACACCCTCGTGTTGAATGGTGAAATCTACAACCACATGGCAATCCGAGCCAAGTTGTCGCAGGAGGGCAAGGTTTCAAACTGGCGCGGGCATTCTGATACTGAAACGGTGCTCGAGGCCTTTGTTGCCTGGGGTGTTGAAAATACATTGAAAGCAATGACCGGCATGTTCGCGTTGGCACTTTGGGACAGGGCCTCCAAGCGATTAACGCTGGCCAGAGATCGGTTTGGCGAAAAGCCGCTGTACTACGGCTACGTGAATCAGAGTTTCGCGTTTGGCTCTGAACTCAAAGCCATGATGCCGATTCCGGGGTTCGGGCAGCGGATTGACCGGCAGGCGCTGACGCTGTTCATGCGGCACAACTACATTCCCGCACCGTGGTCTATTTATGAAGGGATTAAAAAGCTTCAGCCAGGTACCTACTTACAGCTTGATCAAGCGACGCTCTCGGGTCAGTCTTTGCCTGATCCAGTCGTCTATTGGTCAGCGCGAAATCGGGCACAATTTGGTCGAGAGCATCCCCTTGTATTCGGCTCAGATCGTGAAGCCGTCGACCATCTTGAAGCACTGTTAACCCAAGCCATCCACGGCCAGATGATGTCAGATGTGCCACTCGGGGCGTTTTTATCAGGTGGGGTCGACTCATCCACGATCGTGGCCTTGATGCAGCAACAGAGCCGGCAACCAATTCGCAGTTTTGCCATTGGATTTGATGATCCAACCTACGACGAGGCGCCTTATGCCGAGGCAATCGCTCAACACTTGGGGACGAGTCATACTTCCCTGTATGTATCGGCAAGTGATGCGCTCAATGTCATCCCCACATTGCCAGACATGTATGACGAGCCCTTTGCGGATTCATCTCAAATCCCCACGGCGTTGGTCGCTCGAATGGCTCGACAGCATGTGACCGTCGCGTTGTCGGGGGATGCAGGGGATGAACTGTTCGCAGGTTATTCGAGGTATCAACGGGTAGAGCGGTGGTGGCAGCAGTGCCAGCAATTGCCCGACGTTATCAGGCGCCCCCTGGGTGAATTGATGTTGGCCAGCAATGCGCTACCTGGCTCGGGTGCCTGGCGCGGCAAACTCGCCAAACTGGGCGACATGCTGCGAGCAACAGATCAAGGCAACTTTTATCGGCAATTTGTATCTTATTGGTTAAATCCTGCCAGTATGGTGATCGGAGGCACCGAGCCAGAAACGCCGTTTGGCGCACGATTCGTTGGTCAACCCATTGAAGCCATGATGGAGCTCGACGCCGTGACTTATCTGCCAGACGATATTTTGGTCAAAGTCGACCGCGCGGCGATGGCCGTGAGTCTCGAGACCAGGGTGCCGCTTTTAGATCATGCCGTGTACGAATTTGCCTGGCGGTTGCCAATGATCTACAAGATCAGAGAGCAGCAAAGCAAGTGGATCCTGCGGCAAGTGCTTTATAAACATGTGCCCGCTCATTTAGTTGATCGCCCTAAAAAAGGATTCGCTGTCCCGTTGGCCGGTTGGCTCAGAGGCCCCTTGAAAGACTGGGCTGATACGTTGCTTGAACCTGTGCGATTACGGCAGCAGGGCTTATTTGTCGTCGAACCTATCCTGTTCAAGTGGCAGCAGCATATCAGTGGCAAACGCGACTGGAGTGCTCAGCTCTGGGGCGTGCTGATGGTACAAGCATGGCTCGACACTTATCACGACGGCAAGGCACCCGGCGTGTCCTTATGAAAATCTTGCTCATCGTCAGCTCCATGCACGCTGGGGGGGCAGAGCGTGTCGCTTCGACGCTGGTAAACGCCTGGGCAGAGCGAGGTGATGAGGTTACGCTGCTAATCACTTACTCTGGTCGTGGCGATTGTGTTTACTCGATTCATCCCTCGGTTGAACTGGTTTGGTTGGCTGATCAACGCTCAAACTCACGATGGATACCGGCTGTCATGAAACGATGGTTGACGTTGCGTCGGCTGATCAAACAGGCCGAACCAGACGTGATTATTTCTTTTTTGACCAATGTGAATGTCGCCACCTTGATGGCTACTCGAGGGCTGGATCTACCCCTGATTGTTTGCGAGAGAACGAATCCTTCTCTCGTCAATAACGTCGGGCCAGTGCTCGATTTTCTGAGAAAAATAACCTACCGTTTTGCGACCCGGGTGAACGTGCAGTCTGAGCAGACGGTTCAAGGGCTCACGGCAATGGTTCCAGCGCTTAATTGCATTGACGTGATTCCCAATCCTTTGCCGGTTGAGTTGATGAACTATTCAGGTTATCTCGAGTCTGTCTCTGAGGATCCTGCGCAGAAGCGTATCGTAGCCATGGGGCGATTATCAAATGATAAGCAGTTTGATGTGTTGATCAGCATTTTCAGCAAACTGGCCAGGGCGTATCCCGATTGGCAATTGACCATTTGGGGGGATGGGCCGCAACGCGCAGCGCTAGAAGCCCAAATTGAAGCACTTGGTTTGGCCGCCCAGGTGAGCTTGCCTGGGCGAACCACTCAGGCCTGGCTGGAGCTTGCGCGAGGGCAAATTTTTGCCATGACTTCCCGTGTTGAAGGGTTTCCGAATGTGTTGCTAGAGGCGCTCTCTCTGGGGCTGCCTTGTGTCACGTACGACTGCCAGAGCGGGCCGGCTGAGTTGTCCGAAGCCGGCCAAAGTGCTCGCTTAATTTCGCTGGGCGACGAAGCGGGGTTTTTGGAGGCCTTGACACACTTGATGGATGACGCGCAAGCTCGCGCTGATCTGGGACGTCGAGGTGCAAGTTCAGTAAAACGTCGGTATGCAGTTTCCAAGATCATCGGCCATTGGGATGCTGTTTTCGACCGTATCAAACGCGGTGATGTCAGGAGTTATCGAGCATGAGAGGGCAGCCGCTACCATTTCAAGTCATGCATGTCATCAGTGGTTTAGGTCAAGGTGGGGCCGAAGGCGTGTTAACGCGCTTGATCCTCGGATCGCGTGATCGCGTACATCACACGGTGGTTTCGATGACGGACTTGGGGGTGCATGGGCAGAGCCTAAGAGATGCCGGCGTTGATGTTTATACGCTTGAGATGGGATCACGCCGGTTTAACGTCAGCGCGCTCTGGACACTCAGCCGGCTCATGCGACGAGCCCAACCTGACATTGTTCAGACATGGATGTACAACGCAGATCTTTTCGGTGGTCTTGCAGCTAAGCTCGCTGGCATCCGCCGTATCAGTTGGGGTATTCGCAATGCGGGTGAGGATTTAAAGCGAGCCAGTGGTTTGTCTCGGGTGGCTCGCGTCTTGTGTGCACGTTTATCGAAATGGTTGCCTGAAACCATGCTCGTGTGCTCGCACAGTTCAGCGGCGCGTCACGTTCAGCTTGGCTATGACGAACGACGAATGCAGGTCATCACGAATGGTTACGATTTAGCTGTCTGGCGCCAAGACACAGCGGCGCGTGATGCGTTGCGCCGTGAATGGGGCATTCCGCCCGAGACCTGGTTGATTGGTTGTGTCGCTCGTTGGAATCCCTTGAAAGATCACGCCAATCTCTGTGAGGCGTTATCGCATTTTGCGCAGAAACACGAACATCGACCATGGCGTCTGGTATTGGTCGGGCCGGGAATTGATCAACAGAACACATCGCTGATGGCGATGCTGGTGCAGAATGGCATTGCTGATCGCACCTTGCTGCTGGGCGAACGTCACGACGTGCCCGCGATCATGAATGCGATTGATGTGCATGTGTTGCCGAGCCGTGCAGAGGGATTCCCCAACGTATTGGGTGAGGCGATGGCTTGCGGTACGCCCTGTGTATCCACTCAGGTCGGTGATGCTGCCTTAATTATCGGGGACACGGGTTGGGTCGTTGAACCACAGCAAGCTGAGGCGTTGAGTGGTGGTATTGAGTCGGCCTATGAAGCGTGGGACGTCGCCAGACAGGCAGAGGGTGGCTTGCAGCGCTGCCGAGCGGCAACGCATCAACGCGTTGAGCGTCAATTTTGGATCGACGGTATGGTAGACGCCTACGTGGCGGCGTGGCGCGCCCTGTTGGCCCCCAAACTGTTGTTTGTCGTCACCAACCCAGCCTTCTTGGTATCGCATCGCTTACCCGTCGCTCTTGGGGCACAGCGGGCAGGCTATCAAGTGCATGCCGCAACCATGGATGCCCCGGGCGTTGCCGAATTGAGAGCCCATGGTATTACGCATCACGCCTTGCCCATTACACGCACTGGGCGCAATCCCATTAAAGAGCTCGGCAGTATCTGGGCCTTATGTCGGGTCATGCTTGAATTAAGGCCGGATCTGGTGCATGTGGTCACGATCAAGTCGGTGCTCTACGGTGGGTTAGCCGCACGGCTAACCCGCGTGCCGAGTGTTGTGGCTGCTATTTCTGGCCTTGGGTATGTGTTCATGCGAGCACCCAGACTGTTCGATCCGTTGCGCTGGGTGGTGACGATACTTTATCGCTTAGCCCTGGGCCACGACCACAGCATGGTCATTGTGCAGAATGACAATGATGCTGAAGTCTTGCAAGAGATTAAAGCGGTCAGAGCGAAAAATACCGTGCTGATCCGCGGATCAGGCGTTGATCTCGACCATTACAGCCCAACCCCAGAACCAGCAGGCGAAGTGGTTGCCTTGATGGTGGGCCGACTGTTGCGCGATAAAGGGGTGCTCGAATTTGTGGAGGCCGCGCGCCTTGCAGCACAGCGCGGCGATAAGACACAGTGGTGGTTGGTCGGTAGTCCCGATGCGGCAAATCCGGCATCGATCACACCGGCCGAACTCGAAACATGGAAGGGCCAACAAGGACTTCACATCTTAGGTGAACGAACCGATATCGCCGCACTCTACGCGTCGACGCACATTGCGGTACTGCCTTCATATCGAGAAGGGTTGCCCCGCGCCTTAATCGAGGCGGCTGCGTGTGGTCGACCCGTTGTCACGACGGATGTACCAGGCTGTCGCGATGCGATCGAGCCGAATGTCACAGGTCTATTGGTGCCAGTGGGGGATGCACAGGCGCTGGCTGATGCGGTGAGGGATCTGGCGAACGATCCCGATAAACGCCTGAAGATGGGTGCTGCGGGTCGGTCGTTGGCCGAGCGAGTCTTTGACGTGGGCGATGTGATGGGGGCTCACATCATGGTTTACGAAGCCCTCTTGTCAACCGCCCGCTAATTTCTTCACCCAATAAGCCGTCGATGCATCGTAGGGGCTGACTTCTGGGTCACTGCCAAGGGCGTCCAACCTTCTCTCGATATCGCTCGCCACCTGTTTACCGAATTCGACGCCCCATTGATCAAATGGGTTGATCCCCCAAATGACCCCCTCAGTGAAGACTTTGTGCTCATACAGGGCGAGCAAGGCGCCCAGAGAGTTTGCATTCAGACGCGGCATCACAATCAGTGTGGAAGGACGTCCCCCAGGGTGCACGCGGTGCCGAGCCAGAATTGCGGCTTTGAGCGGGTCTTTTTCTTTGCGCTGAACTTCTTCAAGCGCACGCTCATACGACTTGCCTTGCCAGAGTGCGGCACGTTGCGCGAGACAATTCGCAACTAACAATCGATGATGCCGGTTGTAGCGATGATCAGGGATGGCGCACAGCACGAAGTCGACAGGTGCGCCAACATTATCCTGATGCAGCCATTGGAAAAAAGTATGCTGACTATCTGTGCCAGGCATCCCCCACACCGCCGGGCTGCTCGGAACATCCAACGTATCCCCGTCGCGCGTCGTTGACTTGCCTAGAGATTCCATTTCAAGTTGTTGCAGCCAAGGGATCAGATGCCTCAGGCGTGCATCGTAGGGGCACAGCGCAAAAGAGGCGTAGCCAAGCACGCTTCGGTTAGCAACCCCGCTCAACGCCATTTGGACCGGTGCATTTTGGTCGATGGGGGCATTGAGAAAGTGCTCGTCCATCGCAGCAGCACCTGCCAGCAGATCCTGAAAAATATCTGCGCCTAGGCCTAAAGCGATTGGCAAGCCAATCGATGACCAAAGTGAATAGCGCCCCCCCACCCAATCCCAGAATTGAAAAATACGCTCGGGCTCTATGCCGTAATCACGCGCAGCTTTGACATTCGCAGTGATAGCGACAAACTGATCGAGAGGATGCTTGACGCCGCCTGCCCGCAACCAGTCTGCCGCGCAAGCGGCGTTTGCCAGTGATTCGGTGGTGGTAAAGGATTTTGACGCAATGATAATGAGCGTGTCGTGTGGATCAAGCCCATCCAAGGCGGCAGTGATGGCATGTGCATCGACATTCGAGGCAAAACGCATGGTTCGCCGTCCCGTCAGCCCGGTCAGCGACTCGACCACCAATCTTGGGCCCCAGTCGCTGCCCCCAATGCCTAAATGCACCACATTGCGATATTGGTTCTTAGCGTTCGCCTGTTCAACGAAGTGAAGCATGCGCTCGCGTTCGCGCTTGATCATCTCGGCCACGTCAAGGGGGGGATTGGTCGCCCGCAACGCGGTGTGCCAGGCCGCACGATTTTCAGTCCAGTTGATGTGACTGCCATCAAACAATTGGGCGCGGGCAGCTTCAAATCCTTGGGCCGTGAGTAACTGCTCTGCCGCCAACGCCATGCTCGATGAGTAGCGTTGCGTGCTCAAGTCAATCGAGAGACCGGCCGCGTCGAGAACACGAAGCGTGTCAGTGCCAATCCCACTCGCGTTCACAGCGGCGCAAAATGTTTGCCAGAGAGGGTTGTTCGCTAACGAAGCCACGGTCTGTTCTCTCTTGGGTCAGAAAGGCAGTTTGACGTTTGGTGCGAGCGCTAATAGTTGCTCTCGAAACGCTTGTTGTATGCGTGCCAGTGCCTCGGCGCTGTCGCCTTCGAAGCGCAGCACAACCACGGGTGTTGTATTGGACGCTCTAGCCAGGCCGAAACCGTCAGCAAATTCGGCCCTTAACCCGTCGATCGTAATGATGTCCGTGGTCCCCTCAAACCTCGCCTCATGCTGTAACCGTTTGATCAAGGCGTGAGGCTCGCCTTCTTTCATCTCAAGTTTCAGCTCTGGCGTTGATACGTCTTGAGGCAAAGCCGACAAAATCGCTGAAGGATCACTCGAACGTGAGAGGATTTCGAGGAGACGGGCCGCGGTGTACAGCCCATCATCGAAGCCGAACCAACGCTCTTTAAAGAAAACGTGACCGCTCATTTCACCGGCGAGCGGGGCACCACTTTCTGCGAGCTTGGCTTTGATCAATGAGTGCCCTGTCTGCCACATCAGCGGTTGCCCCCCTGCGCGGCGAATCTCGGTGGCCACGTGTCGGCTGCACTTCACGTCATAGATGATGGTGGCGCCAGGCACACGATCCAGCACATCCCGTGCGTACAGGATGAGTTGACGATCAGGCCAAATAATTTCACCCTGTTTGGTGACCACGCCCAATCGATCGCCGTCACCATCGAAGGCCAAACCGATTTCACAATCTGTGGTCTTGAGGCAATGAATCAAATCTTCAAGGTTATGGGGATCGGCTGGATCTGGATGGTGATTGGGGAAGGTGCCATCGACTTCGCAAAAGAGCTCAGTGACTTCACAACCCATATCACGAAATAATTTCGGTGCAATCGCACCAGCGACACCGTTGCCGCAATCAACGGCGATTTTCATGGGACGTGCCAGTTTGATATCCCCAAGCACTCGCGCCAGATAAGGGGTAACAATATCCACTTGTTCGGCCGTGCCAGGCGTCGAAGACCTTGCCGGGCCTGCCCGAACCTCATCGCGCAATCCCACAATGGCTTGGCCGTGCAGCGAGCTGCCCCCCATCATCATTTTGAAACCGTTGTATTGCGGCGGGTTGTGGCTGCCTGTGACCGCGACGCCTGAGCCGGTCTTGAGGGTGTGTGCAGCAAAATAAACCAGTGGGGTCGGGACTTGGCCGACATCGATCGTGTTGATGCCCCCTGCTCGCATGCCTTCTTGCAAAGCTTCGGCCAACACGGGGCTACTGAGTCGGCCATCACGGCCAACGACCATGGTGGTGACCCCCGCCTGATGAGCGCGAGCGGCAAGCCCTCGGCCAAGCTCGCGTGCAAAGGATGGGTTTAAGTCGTCAGGGACGGTGCCTCGTATATCATAGGCTTTAAATGCTGCTGCTGGAAACGACTTTTCGAAAGGCACGTGCATGCTCCAAAGATAGACGGGTGCGGGCTTGGCAAGCTATCAATTTTGCCATACATCGCCGCTCAAACAGCGATTGCAATCAGATTTTGATGAGAGGTGGACATGAGTTTAATAGCGTCATTGCAAGCCTTGCTTGGTCCCGATCATGTATTGACAGGGCAACTTGCTGCCCCTTACTTGACGGATTGGCGAGGCCGTTTTCAAGGCAATGCACAGGCTGTCGTGAGGCCCGCGAGCACTGGCGAGGTCGCCGAAGTCGTTAAATTGTGTGTCACTTACAGCGTGCCAATAGTCCCTTCCGGCGGCAACACCAGCCTTTGTGGCGCGGCAACCCCAGACCAGTCGGGGCAGGCCATCGTGATTTCTCTCGCCCGTATGAATCAGGTGCGTTCCATTGACCCCGACAATGACACCATGACCGTTGAAGCTGGATGCATTCTTCAGCAGGTGCAGGAGGCCGCTCGCGAGGCGGGCAGGTTGTTTCCCCTGAGTTTGGCGGCTGAGGGCAGCTGTACCATCGGCGGTAACCTGTCGACCAATGCGGGTGGTACTCAAGTGTTACGTTACGGCAATGCCCGTGAACTCACCTTAGGCCTTGAAGTGGTGACTGCAGAAGGCGAGGTTTGGCATGGCTTGCGCGGGTTGCGCAAAGATAATACCGGCTACGATCTGCGTGATTTGTACATTGGAAGCGAAGGCACTCTGGGCATCATCACTGCGGCCTGTCTTAAGCTTTACCCCTTGCCGGTTGCACAACGGACCGCCATGCTGGCGTTAAACAGCATGGAGGACGCGGTCGCGTTTCTGTCTCGTGCTCGTGCAGGGTTTGGCGCCTCGCTGACGGGTTTCGAGGTCATGGAGGGGCATGTGCTGCAAGGTGTGGTGAGCTTATATCCTCAGCAAAGAATCCCTTTCGAGGGCCCCTCAGCGCAGTCCCCTTGGTTTGCATTGCTTGAACTCTCCGATAGTGAAAGTGCCGAGCACGCCCAAGAACGTTTCGAGACAGTCTTAGGTTCGGCCATTGAGGATGGGTTGATCACCGATGCGGCGATTGCCGAAAATATTGCCCAGAGCAAAGCGATGTGGCATTTGCGTGAGAGCATCCCCTTGTCTGAGGCGCAGTTTGGTAAAAGCATCAAACACGATGTCTCGATCCCGATTTCGCTAATCGCCCAGTTTGTCCGAACCACTAACGCAGCACTGCAAGCGCGGTTTCCTGGCATTGCGCACATCATCTTTGGTCATTTGGGTGACGGTAACCTTCATTACAACGTGGCGCGCGCGCCCAACCAGAGCGAGGCTGATTTGTTAAGTCAGCAAGCGCAGGTCTACCAAATCGTGCACGATAGCGTGCATGCGCACCACGGATCGATCAGTGCTGAGCACGGTGTGGGTCAACTCAAGCGCGATGAGTTACCTCGCTATAAGTCAGCGCTTGAATTAACGCTGATGAAGCGCATTAAAAACGCCCTTGATCCAAACCATTTAATGAATCCTGGTAAGGTATTACAAGACTGAGGCTAGGGTGGCGTGTCGCGAGTTTGAAACAAGTTTAGGCTTTTTGGCAAACACCGCAGTAGTAGGTCGCGCGCTGACCTTGCACGATTTTTTTGATCGGCGTGCCGCAGACCCGACAAGGCTCACCCGCGCGGTCATAGACTGCAGCGTGTAGCGTGAAGTACGCGCCAGGCTCGCCGGTGGCGTTGACATAATCACGTAAGGTACTACCCCCTGAGCTTAAGGCGTCGTTCAGGGTGTTCTTGATGGCGGTTGCTAGACGTTCGCATCTCGTGAGTGACAGTCGGCCTGCTTTGGCTTTTGGGTTAATACGCGCTTGAAACAGGCTTTCAGAGGCGTAAATATTACCCACGCCTACAACGACATCGCCTGCCAATAGTGCTTGTTTGATGGGCATTTGGCGTTTGGCAAAGCCTCGGTGCAGCCAAGAGCCGTCGAAGCGAGGGTCGAAAGGTTCGATCCCCAGCTTGGCAAGCAAAGGGTGTCCGTCGACGGGGCCAGCGTCTTTAGGATGCCAAAGGACTGACCCAAAACGTCGTGGGTCGTGTAACCGCAACGTCTTGTGCAGAAAGTGCCATTCAACGTGATCATGCGTGCGAAGCAGTTCGCCTTTTGGCACGCTTCTGATGGATCCAGACATGCCAAGATGAATGATGAGCGTCCCTGAATCGAACTCGAGCAGCAGGTATTTGCCCCGCCGGTGGCAGGCTCGCACGGTCTGGTTTTGAACCAGCTGTGGCAAGTCGAGGGGGATAGGCCAACGCATACGCCGCTCATGGACAACCATTTCTAGCACCCGATGACCGGTTGCAATGGAATCTATTCCGCGTCGGGTGGTCTCAACTTCTGGCAGTTCAGGCATGGGTAAGTGCTAACATCCAAAGACTATGTCAATTCATTGTGCCATCAACCGGTCTTCTCGCGTGAAGTTCATCCCCAAATCCATCGGCGTTGTTAGCGTTTCTGCGGCTTTTTTTGGCGCGATTGCCATGCTCTGTTGCGCAGCTGTCTCGGCGGCGCGTCCGTCCCTTGAGGTGCTTGCGCAATCGACCTCCTCTAAAGTTCAACGCGGTCGCGCTGAGACAGAGGTGATCCGGCTGCAAAGCGGCAAACTGCCTGAGGTTAATCTGACAGGCACGCTCTTGTTCAGGATTCTTGCCGCTGAGATTGCAGCGCAGCGAGGCAATTTGATGGCTGCCGGCACCACCATGGCAGATTTGGCTCGCGAGACGGCAGATCCGCGGCTTGCTCGGCGAGCGCTTGAATTTTATTTGGCCGCAGGCAATTTGACGGGGGCGCTCGACGCTAGCCGCACCTGGTTGCGTATTTCACCCACGGATGAAGAGGCGATTTCCACCGAAATGGCGCTTGGGGCGGCAGCAGGTCAAACGACTGGCTTGGCCGAAGCGCTGCGTCAACGTATCGACAAAGCGACCGATAAGGCAGCCGCCATCAATCAAGCGGTCGCCACGGTCGTCAGAGTGCCGAACAAACAAGAGGCATTCAGTATTTTGTCCGAGGCGATCAATAAAAGTTCGGTCAAAAATTTGCCGGCTGCACGGCTCGCACTGGCTGACCTGGCGCAGGCGTCCGGCGACGCTAAACAGGCGCTTACTGAGGCCCGCATAGCACTGGGCGCTAGCCCGAACGCAGAAGATGCTGCTGTCCGAGTGTTGGAATATGGCCTTTTGGTTGATCCGGACGCTGCGATTGCGGATGCGATGTCCTTTGCTAAACGACACCCTAAGGCTCGGCGGCTGAGGTTGCTCTTAGCAGGACAGCTATCCGAACGCGGTCGTTACAACGAGGCGACAGCAGAGGTGCAAAGCATGCTGCGCGTGGCCCCTGAGGATTTTGAACTGTTGTTTGTACAGGCACAGTTGGCGGCCCGTGCCAAGCGCTGGCCGGATGCGCAGGCATTTATCGATCAGTTCATCAATGTTCAACGTCAGCGTCAGAGTGCTGGGCCAGAAGGCTCCTCAGATGCGGGTGTTGCTCTATCTGATGCCTATCAGTTCAGAGCGGGCATCTTAGAAGAACTCGGCAACTTAGAAGGTGCTTTCGTCGATCTTGCCTCGATCAAAGACCCAGCGACAGCCGTTTTTTCGGCGCAAATGCGCCAGGCAGTCATTCGGGGCAAGCAAGGTCGAGTCGATGAGGCATTGGCGATTATTGATGCTGCGCATGCCGAAGACGACGAAGCAACCGAAATGGCGCTGCTGACGGCGAGCCAGGTCTTGAGAAATGCGAAGCGAATCGATGAGGCTATCGCTCGACTAGCTGCCGCCGAGCAGGACAGAGCAAATTCAAAGGGCATCAAATACGATCTGGCGATGCTATACGAACAGAAGAATAATTTGCCAGAGACCGAACGATTGCTCAGACAAGTGATCGCTTTGGATTCACGTCATGCACACGCATACAACGCGTTGGGTTACGCACTGGCCGATCGCAATATTCGCCTGCAGGATGCCTTGGAGTTGCTCACGAAGGCAGTAGAGCTTGCGCCCAACGACCCGTTTATCCTGGATAGTATGGGATGGGTCAAGTTTAGACTTGGCGATTATCCAGCGGCCATCAGCTTTTTGAAGCGGGCTTACGCCAAGCGTCCAGAGGCTGATATCGCAGCGCATTTAGGCGAGGTGTATTGGACGATGGGTGATCAAGACACGGCGCGCGCGCTGTGGCGTGAAGGTCAGGCTAAAGAGGCCGACAATGTCACGCTCGTCGATACACTCAAACGTTTCAAGGTACAGCCTTGATCCGGTGGTTGGTCGCCAGTGCAATGGTGGCGGTGCTGACGGGGTGTGTGGCGCCGCCGGCGCCCAGCTCGGTGTCTGAGTCAGACTTTGTACGGGTGGGGCGGTTTGCTCTTCAGGCGCAACGGTTTAATCAAAACACCGAAAATACGCAAGGCGGGTTTTCTTGGCAAGACCGTGGTGCCGCGCTGGTGCTGGATTTAACGTCGCCAGTGGGGGGCACGCTTGCTCGGGTGACCGTTGAGCGCCAGGCATCGACCCTGGTTCGAGCTAACGGCGAGCAAATCAAAGCTGAAAGCCCTGATGCCTTGATTGAGCTGGCCATTGGGCAGCCGATGCCTGTCTCAGGCTTGCGCGATTGGTTGAGAGGGCGATTAAGCCCGCTTGCGGGGGATGCCAAAGAGGCCTTGCCTCGCGCCACGACGAACTTGGTTCGAGACGAGCAGGGGCGACTCACGGCGTTCTTGCAAGACGGTTGGCAGGTGACCCTGTCACGGTACGATGAGTTTGGGCCGCGTGCGCTGGCACTCAGGCGTGCAGAGGCAGGCCAAGACGTTTCTATTCGAATTGTGATCGATCAATAGCCTTGGTTCATGGTTGATGGCGCTGACCCGATATGCTTTACGATCTAATCGCCCCCGCTAAGCTCAATCTGTTCCTGCACGTGACTGGCAGGCGCAGCGACGGATATCACCTGCTGCAGACGGTTTTCCGATTTATCGATCTGGCAGACAGCATCCACATTGACGTGACGCAATCGGCTGACATTGGTCGGTTGAGCGATATGCCAGGGGTCTTGCCGGATGACGACCTCGTTGTCAAAGCTGCTCGAGCCTTACAGCAGGCGACGGGCGTAAAACGTGGTGCCGCGATTGCTGTCGATAAAAAAATTCCCACCGGTGGGGGTTTAGGTGGGGGGTCAAGCGATGCCGCCACCGTGTTAATTGCACTGAATCGGCTTTGGCAAACGGGTCTCAGTCGTGAGGCTTTAATGCAAATTGGTCTTGGACTTGGGGCAGATGTGCCCGTCTTTATTTTTGGGCAAAATGCATTTGCTGAGGGGATTGGCGAACAATTAGCGGCCGTTGACCTGCCGTCTGAGGCGTATGTTGTGATTCAACCGTCACAAAATGTGCCGACCTTAGGGGTTTTCCAGTCTCCCGATTTGACAAGAAACACACCACAGGTCAAAATAACGGACTTCTCTGACGATTTGGCTGTATTTGGTCGTAATGATCTTCAGCCGGTTGTTCTGGGTATGTATCCTCGCATGCAAGAGGCACTCGATTGGCTCGAAAGAGTCGGTTTTGATGCCCGCATGACAGGGTCGGGGGCTTGTTACTTCAAGGCATTCAAAACCCTTGAAGGTGCTCAAGCAGCGCGCCAGATGATGGATAATGCGTTGCGTAAAGAAGTTGCCGCTGTGGCAGGTGGTATTCAGCAAGTCCCGATACAGGCTATATTTGCTTGTCGCGGGTTGACTGAACATCCTCTGCGGCATTGGTTAGAAAGTTAGTTGGGGAGTCGCCAAGCTGGTTAAGGCACCGGATTTTGATTCCGGCATGCGAAGGTTCGAATCCTTCTTCCCCAGCCCACACTGCGAAGCTGTTGAACTCGGCGAGTCAGGCGACATAAGGCCTGTATCGCATAGGTAGGTTCAGCAGCTTTTTCATTTTGATGCTATTTCACTGTCTGCGATTGCCTGAACCATGGGTACTGATAGTTTCATGATCTTTACCGGCACAGCCAACACTCGGCTGGCTGTGGATGTCGTCAACCATCTTGACATGTCGCTCGGGAAAATGTCCGTTGGACGTTTCTCTGATGGCGAGGTCATGGTTGAGATCAATGAGAATGTTCGTGGCAAAGACGTGTTTGTCTTGCAACCAACATGCGCGCCGACCAATGACAACTTGATGGAAGTCATGGTCATGGTAGATGCATTGAGACGAGCCTCAGCAGGCCGTATCACGGCAGCGATCCCGTATTTTGGTTATGCTCGCCAAGATCGTCGTCCTCGTTCTGCACGCGTGGCAATTTCGGCCAAGGTTGTTGCCAATATGCTGCAAGTGGTCGGGGTCGACCGAGTGTTGACCATGGATTTACACGCCGACCAGATTCAAGGTTTTTTTGATATCCCAGTTGATAATATTTACGCAGGCCCCATCCTGTTGGGTGACATTTGGCGGCGTAATTTGTCAAACTTGGTGGTGGTTTCACCGGATATCGGTGGTGTGGTTAGAGCCCGCGCCTTGGCCAAGCAGCTTGAGGCAGATCTTGCGATTATCGATAAACGTCGTCCTCGGGCGAACGTTTCTGAAGTCATGAACATCATCGGTGAAGTTGATGGACGTACTTGTCTCATCATGGACGACATGGTCGATACCGCCGGGACGCTCTGTAAAGCGGCACAAGCATTGAAAGAGCGCGGTGCAGGCGCGGTCTACGCCTACTGTACCCACTCGGTGCTGTCAGGGGGGGCGGTCGAACGTATCGCTGCATCAGAGCTCAATGAGCTCGTGGTGACTGACACCATTCCTCTGTCTGAAGAGGCGAGGGCTTGTCCCAAAATCCGCGCGCTGTCTTGCGCTGCGTTATTGGGTGAAACGATTTTGAGAATCTCGAACGCTGAGTCGGTGAGCTCATTGTTTGTAGATTAATAAGATGCCTGGTTTGCTGGTCGCGGCGAACCGACATGACAGCGTCTGGCTTTCAGGCGTTGTGTAAACGACTGGCGCACTAGCGCTTATTTTTGGAGTACTTCACATGCAATTCAATGCAACATTACGTAGCGTACAGGGATCGAGTGCGAGCCGCCGCCTGCGCCACGCGGGCCGTGTTCCGGCCATCGTGTACGGTGGTAAAGACCAGCCCCTGAACGTTGAACTCGATCACAACGAAATTTATCACGCCCTGCGCAAAGAGACTTTTCACTCATCCATTCTGGATATGAAAATTGAGGGTCACGACCAGCAAGTGCTGCTGCGTGCTGTGCAATGGCATCCCTATAAGCAATTGGTGATGCACGTTGACTTTCAGCGTGTCTCGGCTGATCAGATTCTTCATACGAAAGTGCCCCTGCACTTTATCAACGTCGAGATGTCTCCTGCGGTCAAACTGAGTGCAGCGATTATTTCTCACGTCTATAACGAGCTTTCGATTGCTTGCTTGCCAGCTAATCTGCCGTCGTTCATTGAAGTGGATTTGTCCAAGTTAATCGGCGGCGCGTCAGTCCACTTGGCTGACATCACTTTGCCAAAAGGCGTTACCTTTGTACCCCATGGCACTGAAACGAATCCTGTGATCGTGACAGCGATTGTTAAAGGTGGTGCTAAGGGCGACGATGCTGCTGGCGACACACCTGCCTAAAGCATCGATCTGAGTGGTGTACAAAACCTCATCCCGGCATCGCTTGGATGAGGTTTTGACTTTTTAAGCAGCCTTACGTGATGCCAACCCCAATCAAACTCATCGTCGGTCTCGGTAATCCGGGGCCTGATTACGACCGCACTCGGCATAACGCCGGGTTTTGGCTGGCCGATGAGCTTGCCATCGATCTCAAAGCCTCCTTTGCTCTAGAAAAGTCTTTTGCTGGGTTGGTGGCGAAAGCGCGAGTGCAGGGTGAACCGGTGTTTATTGTCAAACCGCAAACGTATATGAATCGATCTGGGCAATGCGTTGGCGCGTTGGCACGCTTTTACAAGCTTGCCCCAGCGTCGATTTTGATTCTGCACGATGAGCTTGACTTATTGCCGGGCCAGGTCAAACTTAAACTCGGTGGCGGCCACGCAGGGCACAATGGTCTGAAGGATATTGCAGCCACCTTAGGTGACTTGGGTTTCTGGCGCTTGAGGCTGGGTATTGGACATCCTAGAACGCTCAACCTGCAGCAGCAAGTGGCTGACTTTGTGTTGCATCCACCCCGCCGAGAAGATCAAACCATGATCGACGACGCGGTTACCCGCTCTCGTGCAGTGATGCCACTGTTACTTGCCGGGGATTTTGTCAAAGCAACCGAACAATTACATCGCGATAATCCCGCATGATGAAGCAGCGATTGCGTGACGAGTGGGCCCTATGCTGGCGGTTCGTTCGCCGGCCAAGGTTGCAGCGCGTAGTTCACGCCGCGCCCCCCAGCATAGGGCGTTTGCGTGACTGGATACCGTCTTTTCGCTTAGGGCGTTTGTTCGGGTGGGCTGTGACACTCTGGGTTTTGAATATTTTCGTTTTAGGCCCGTTCGTCCTTGAGGCTTTTGAGGCAAGCGGGGCGACTCATCGGTTTAATGTGAACGACTTGCCGTGGTTGCAAGCAATTTTATGGGCACCGCTGGTTGAAGAGCTTTTGTTCAGATATTGCCTGCGACGACCGTTGAGCTTCATCTGGGTGACGCCGTTGATGTCAGTGGTTCTCGTGTTTGGGATGAAAACCTGGGCGTCGTGGTTGTTGGCTTTCACCGTGGGCTTAGCGGTGTTGCTCAGCTATGTAACCAAGCCCCCTAAAGCCTGGGCTTTTAGATGGGGGCGCCGCTATCGTGGTGTGTTTCCCTGGGTTTTTCACCTGGTCGCCTTGAGCTTTGCCGCCGTGCACCTGCGCAACTTTGTATTCACTGAGGTGCAATGGTGGATGATGATGATTTTGGTGACGCCACAGTGGTTGACGGGCTTGGTACTGGGGTGGACGAGGGTTCAACGCGGGGTCGTGGCGTCGATGTTGTTGCACGCAATGTTCAATCTTGGGCCACTGACCATCGTCTGGCTAGCGTTAAAGGCGGGGCTCGAGTAGCCAATTCGCCATTTTAAAGCCATTGATCCGCACGCTAGATGGCGCTTATCCCAGATTGGTCACGCATAACGGTTAAACTCTCGTTCGGTTAAAAGTTATCTGGAATCTTCATGGCTCTGCAATGTGGCATCGTTGGTCTGCCCAACGTCGGTAAATCAACCTTATTTAATGCGCTTACTAAAGCTGGCATTGCCGCTGAAAATTACCCTTTTTGTACCATTGAACCCAATGTAGGGGTGGTCGAAGTACCTGATACCCGGCTCAACAAGCTGGCAGAAATCGTCAAACCAGAGCGTATCCTGCATGCGACAGTTGAGTTTGTCGATATCGCTGGTTTAGTCGCCGGTGCCAGTCAGGGCGAAGGTCTGGGCAACCAGTTTCTCTCGCATATTCGCGAGACGAATGCGATCGTGAACGTGGTGCGGTGTTTTGAAGATGACAACGTCATTCACGTGGCTGGCCGAGTCGACCCCATCTCTGATATCGAAGTGATTGAAACAGAGCTAGCGCTGGCAGATATGCAGACCGCAGAAAAGGCTTTACACCGGTTTCAAAAGACAGCGCGTTCGGGCGATAAAGACGCTCAGCGCATGGTCGGTCTGATCGAAAAGTGTATTGTTCAACTTGATTTGGCGAAACCGATTCGTGCGCTTGGCTTGGATGCCGAAGACATGGCGTTGCTCGCCCCGCTGTGTTTCATTACGGCCAAACCCGCCATGTATGTCGGCAATGTGAGTGATAGCGGTTTTACTGACAACCCGCTGCTCGACAAATTGATGGCTTATGCCGCAGAGCGCAATGCCCCCGTGGTTGCCATTTGCGCGGCTATCGAGGCCGAGATCGCTGACTTGCCAGATGAAGATAAAGGCGTGTTCTTGGCCGATATGGGGATGACCGAACCCGGCTTAAACCGCTTGATACAAGGTGCGTTTAAATTGCTCGGGTTGCAAACCTACTTTACGGCAGGCGTCAAAGAAGTGCGTGCCTGGACAGTACCCATTGGTGCCACTGGCCCGCAGGCAGCCGGCGTTATTCATACCGATTTTGAACGTGGATTCATTCGCGCTCAGACCATCGCGTATGAAGACTTTGTTGCCTTTAAAGGCGAGCAAGGTGCCAAAGAGGCCGGCAAAATGCGTGCTGAAGGCAAGGAATACATCGTGCAGGACGGCGATGTGATGAATTTCTTGTTTAACGTCTGATCAGTTAATCAATCTGGGCGATCAATTCAATGCGCGGTTTGATCCATTCTGCCTTCGAGGGTCGTCAGGCGTTTTTTCATGGTGGCTACGTCGGTCGTTAAGGCTTGAGAAATCCATATTTTGCAAGAATCACTTGCCCTGAATCGGATAAGACGTAATCGATAAACGCTTGTGCGGTGGTAGCTCGCCGCGTTTCAGAAGACACGGCGATTGGATAGCTGACCGAGGCGCTTGAGATGACTCGATAAGCCACGCGAACCTTGTCGCTGACAAGGGCTGCGTCCGTCGCAAAGACAAAGCCCGCATCGACTTCACCACGAACGACATAATCCAGACTTTGCCGAACATTTTGCGCAAGAACCGCTTTCGCAGAAATGTTTGCCCATTGCCCAGAAGCTTCTAACGCCGTTTTTGCGTAACGTCCAATAGGGACAAAAGCAGGATTGCCATAGGTCACCCGCTTGATCGCTGCATCAGCCAGATCGCTGAGCTGAGTCATGTGCACTTGGCTGTCTGATGGCACGATCACGACGACCTGATTCTTCGCAAAATCTCTGCGACTGGTATCGGTCACTATTTTTTGTGCAATTGCCCGATCCATGGCGATCTGGTCGGCAGAGGCAAAAACGTCAGCTGGCGCCCCATTCAACATCTGTGTCATCAGCATGTCTGACGCACCGAAATTTAAAATAACTTTTGTGTTGGGATGCGTTGCTTCAAACGATTGACCTAGCGCAGTAAATGCGTTGGTAAGGCTGGCCGCGGCAGAAACGATTAAATCATCCGCATGGGCAGAAAAGCCACCCAATAAACTCAGTGAGCCAAGCGACAGCACTACCAAGCGTTTAATGAAAGCGATGCGCATAGGAAAGCTCACGAGTATTTTTCATCGGGTACCTGTAGTCAATCGCATGAACAACAACGCAATGATAGGTGCTCAGATGGCTAAGCACAATGCATCAGCCTCGGTCTACGTCAAATCACACGCCGACCACTCGCCACGGTGATAGCGCTCGAAACCTGAAGGTTTGAAGCGCCAGAGGTGAAGCCAATCGTTGTCAAGCAATTGTTTGACGACTTGGTGCTTGTTGATGATAGCTTGGATCGCTTCTCTGGGCGCATCGACGATGACCGTGAGACGTAAGGGTTCGTGCATCCACTGTCGGCCGTCGTGCAGAGATTGGTGTGAAAGCCCTATCCTCAGATCACCGCCGTTACCTTCAAAGACCCCTAGGGTTCCCGCGACGACATTGTGCAATACCTTGTTGCCGCTGCCCAGGCGACTAGGGTCACAGGTAGACGCATGGTATTGCCAGTTGATCCAGTGGGTGACCAACATCGGTGCGGTCAACAAGAGTTCTAGTACCTGCCCATCCTTGTCTCGACTGGCATCGTAATCATGCAGAAAGCTACGACCAGCAAGTGTTAAGCCACTGCTTCGCTGTCGAGGGGCAATCAGAAAAGAAGCGTTGCCCGCCAAGCCCCACTCTGGTCGAGTCTGTGCACCGTCGTTGGCACGACGACGCAACTGGTTGAGCAAGTGATTATCCGCACCATCAGCCTTGAGTCGAAGGCTGGGTGCCCGTTCGCGGCGCACGCTGTGGCTCGCCTGAGTGAGTGCTGGTTGCAGTTTCGCCCATTTGTCGATCGCAGGTGCGGGTAGTAAGTCAAGGTCGAAACCTTCGATTTCGTCGGTGGTCGTGTTGTGCATGGCTGCAATAAAAACTGTGCTGTCCGGGATGTTGATCCCTTTGGCAACGAGGCCTTGGCGCACGGACTGATCGTTGAGCAAGTGAGCCAAACTGCGAGCATTCACTTCCCCCGTCTGACCGCAGCAAGCGCCACAATCGAGTGCTGCCGCCTGCGCGTTGTTGGCTGATTGGCTGCCATGTCCCACGAATAGCACAAGGGGCGCTAGGTGCTGATCGAGGCCCAGCGCGTGTAGCACTTGCGCTGCCAGTGAGATTTTTCTGTCGACATCTAAACCAATCAGTTGTGGTCGGCACACCGAGCGGTAGCGTTTCGGTATGCCAGCGAGGTTGTCCTGTGCGCGGGGTGCTTTACTCGGCAAGAGCCATTGACTTAGTTTGCCAAGATATCCCAGGCCTGCCGCCTCGACGAACGAAAAGGCGGCGCCGGGCCAACGGCTTGCAGCATGCCATTGATTTATCCTGGACAGACGTGTTCGGCGAGCCTGTCCGGCCAGCAGATTGGCCTGTGCATCGGTCTCGCGTGCAGACGGATTTGATTGAGCGATACAGTCGGTTACTTCGATTGACGGCGCAAGCAAGCCTGGCAATTGCGGACGACGTGCATGGGTTGCCAGCGGTGTGTAAGCGATCGGCAGACCGAAAAAACCTGCGAACCCCAACGTCTGGATCGTGGGCAAGGCTGCTTCTAACGCTCGACGCAAGCGTTCACTGCGTACGTCAATGCAAAAGGCCGCCTGAACCTCGACGTCTGGCTGTGCAGCACCGGGTGAGTCGGGCACGGTGCCGACAGCAAGCAGCTGCTTGCCCAAGGTCTTTTGATAGCCAAGCTCAAGTGCTATTTGCCAAATCTCATCGATCAATAATGCCTGTTCGGCCTGCTGCAAGGTCAAGGGTGCGTGTTGCCAGGCTTGTTGCAGCTGATCGAATGCTTGTTTTGAACTGACATCGTCCTTGCACTGCACCAGTAGCGCGCCCCAAGCTAGCCTGATCGCCAAGAGTTCGCGCAGGTGGCGGTCGGTGCGGGCCTCCAAGCTCGCTTGCCAGTTTAAGTAGGCGCACCATGAGGCCCACCCATTGACCGTCAGAAGGACAGCTTCTAGATAGTCTGCCCAGACTGCTGGTGGCAAGCCAAGTCGCTTCAGTGCCCAGCGCTCTGCATCGCCAGCCGTGGCTGGAAGCACCTCAACGGCTGAGCCGATCTGGGGCAAGCCCATTAGCAGGCCGATACCGTGATCATGCGTCAGCGTTTCTCGCCAGAACGCATACAAGCCCTGGTCACGCGTCGGTTGCCAATCGGCCTGCTGTTCGTCGAAATACGCAGCACACGTTTGACTGACTTGATGGGTGAGGGCTTGTCGCCAGGATAGCCGTGTATGCCGCTGTGGGTCGTTATCAAGCGCGTCAATGAGCAGCGGCAGTTGTTCAATATTTGCCCGCGTTGGTAAAGCGTCAATGCAGTCCTGCGGTGTCAGACCAAGCGCCGTCGCTTCTGGCAATCGACCGATTGCCTGTTGCAAATCAGCGGCACTGATCCGCTCGGCAAGCCAGGCCTGTTGTTGTAAAGGTCTCGGGGGGAACACCTGAATGCCGCCAAGCACAGCCATCCGTGCCGCAACCCGCCTTACAGGCAGGCTGATGCGTGACCAGTGGGGATTGACCGCAATGGCACGGTCAAGTGGCCACGCTGGGGCAATTGCCCCACAGGCGGCGTGACACGCTGCTTCAATGAGCCCTTGCCACGCGGGGTCTTGGGCGTTGTCAGACTGCGCGTTTGGGGCGACCAGGGGCACTTGATCGGTGTCACTGTCGAGGAGGTCATTCATGGCGTTCTCCGGATTGGATGGCAGCGGTGCTGTGGGAGCCACGTAACCAGTGGGTGGGCCAGTGCTGCAAGGCTAGTCGGGTGTAGACTTCGTCCAGATAAAACCCAGCGTAGCTCCAGCGTCGCCAGCGCGATAGCATCGCTGGTTGCCTTTGCAAGACGGCAAGCCCCAGATACAGTGCACCCATGCCCAACAGCGCAACCAGCCCAAGCCACTGGTGAGGTGCGTTTTGAAGGCCGAGCGGCAACCCGTGTGCAACTGAGGTGATCGCTGTGAGCCCAGCCACGAGTAGCAGACCAGACAAGCGGTTATTCAAACGGGCGGGCCCTTGCTCAGCCGACTCCCCCCACCATAACAAGGGTGCCCACGCAAGCGCTAACACGACACTCCACCAGGCAGGCCAGGCGGCACCGTCAGAGAGCGACTGAATCAATAACACCAAAGGGATGGTCAATAGCGGTGCTGCGACCACGCTGCTTGTCGTGGGTAACGTGCCTTGGTGTAACGCGCGCAGACTTGTCTGACGAACGATCGTCGATGCCGATAAAAAGGTGTGGGCTTTGTACAGCGAATGACCGATAAGATGCAGTGCTGCCAAGGTGTAAAGACCGACGGCACATTCGAGCAGCATGAAACCCATCTGCGCCACCGTTGACCAGGCGAGCCTCACCTTGATGCTGATGCGAGTCAACATCACCATGCCTGCCAAAAACGCCGTGGTTAACCCAAAGCATAGTAGCAACGCGCGCGCAAACGTAGCCTGCTCAAGTAATGGGGCGAAACGAATCAGCACAAAGCCGCCCAGGTTGACAACGCCAGCGTGTAAAAGCGCAGACACGGGCGTAGGTGCCTCCATGACTTGGATTAACCAACCATGCACTGGCAGTAAGGCGCAACGCAAGACAACAGCAAGTGTCAGCGCAACAGCACTGGTTTGCAACGAGGCAGACATGCCAGACAGAGCAAGATGATCCCAGAGTGCAGATAATGAGCCACTACCGACGCTTGCCCAGGCGAACCCGGCAGCGATCAGCAGAAGCAGGTCGGCTAACCGATCCGCAATCTGTTTTTTGTGCGCAACGAGTCTGGCGAAAGGGCGGTCTGGGTAAAAACACAACAGACCTTGCAAAGCGACGCCAATACAAGCCCACGCCGCGATGAGCACTAACCAATGATTGGCGATCAGCAGTAAGTGCACACTGGCCAGAACGCCTGCAAGCGCGATCACGTAACGTTGTTGACCAGCTTCACCTGCTAAGTAGCGAGACGAAAAGCTACCAATGACTGTCCCTAGCACCTGCACGAGCACGGCCAAGGTCAACCCCAAAGGCGATGCCTGCAAGACAGAAAATCCGCCCAAGTCGGCCGGCTGTCCCACGAGAGCGATCACGCTAAAGATGAGCGCGCCGGTAGACATCGCTTGAAAGACACCCCACCGTCTTGTCGCTGAGAGGCCGTTGATTTGAGCGAATAACATCGTCGCCACCATGAGGATCATGGGTGCTAATGCGCTACTGATGTGCCAACCCTGAGCGATAGCCATTGTTTGACCTTATGTTGAACCTGACGCTAGAGATGATGCTTGCACGGATTCGTTTTGTAAATTACATTGATTAGAACCAATTCATATCAAAAAACGAACGATGCGCCTAGATCAACTGAATTTTCATCATTTGCTCTATTTCTGGCGGGTCGCCAAGCTAGGTCATCTCACCCGTGCCGCCCAAGCGTTGCACACGTCACAATCGGCGGTTTCTGCACAGATCCGTCAGCTAGAACAGCGGCTTGGCGAAGAGCTATTTACGCGTGAAGCCCGCCGACTGACGTTGACGGATACGGGGCAGCTCGTCTTTGCTTATTGCGAGAATATCTTCGGTCTTGGGCAAGAAATGTTAGGTCGACTAGAGGGCCGTACGGCGGGCGTTACCCGCCTGCGTGTCGGCAGCGTGGCCACCCTATCGCGCAACTACCAAGAGAATTGGATCCGCCCCTTGCTCGCTGACCCCGGTGTCGTCTTGACTCTCGAATCCGGTCTGTTAGAAGGGCTCATCGCACGGTTACTGCAACATCAACTGGATGTGGTGCTCGCCAATGAAACCGTCCCCGCCGATCCCGACCGTCCGTTGCATTGTCGCTTTCTGGGAAGTCAGCCCATCTCGTTGGTCGGACCGAGTAGCCGCTGGCAGTCACAAAGCCTGCGAATACCTGAGGATCTGGATGGGTTGGAAATCGCACTGCCCGGGCCTCGACATGCGCTGCGTGGTCAATTTGATGCGCTCTGCACGGCAGCAGGTATACAGCCAAGGCTGAGAGCCGAGGTCGATGACATGGCGATGCTTCGTTTGATTGCGCGCGACAGCGGTTGGCTCACCGTGCTGCCCGAGGTGGTGGTGCAAGATGAGTTGCGAGCGGGTGTGTTGGTAACAGTGGGCCACTCGACTGAGTTGCAAGAGCGTTTCTTCGCCATCACCATCCCTCATCGACACCGCATCGAACTGCTTGAAACCCTGATCAGTCGAGATGCTGACGCTTGAGCAGCGATGCAAATATCAGTTTCGAGGTCAGTTAATCGGTTATAAGTAAAGGGTTATCCCTTGGTTTTATGAAAGTCTACGATCATGCGTAAGCCTATGCCACTGAACTTTCGTCCGATGCGGCTCCAGTTAAAGACGTTTTGCTGCGGCACTGCCTTGGTTTTTTTTGCTTTGTGGATGAGCGCGAGCCATGCGGTCTTGCAAGATGAGATTCAAGTCTACGACGATGAGATCAATGCTCGTGGAGAATACAGTCTCGAAATGCACGTCAACACGACACCATCTGGCGTCACCTCGCCAAGTTATCACGGGGAGGTCATGAACCAAGGTAATACCCGCATCACCCCAGAATTTGCCTACGGTATCGGTCACGACATCGAACTAGGCCTGTACGTCAATAGCGTGGTGGTCGGCAGTAACTGGAACTACGCTGGTTTTAAGGGTCGGATTAAGTGGCTACCTATTCAAGAAAAAAAAGGCGATGAATTTTTTGCTGGCGTGAATGTTGAACTATCCAATACGCTTTACCAGTACGAGGAATCGCGTTACTCGGGCGAGGCGCGTTTTATCATTGGTAAGCATTTTGACCAATGGCTGGTGGTCGCGAACCCGATTTTTGATTTTCAGTTCAGCCAGCCCTACACCAACCAAAATCCCATGTTCAACTTCGCGTTGAGAGTGTCGCGAGAAATCACCAAAGATTTCTCTCTGGGCGCCGAGTATTATTCAAACCTAGGGTCGCTCGCCTATCCCGTTAACTTGCAGACCACCGGTCAAACCGTCTTTGCGGTTGCCTATGTCGATGCAGGGCTCGTGCCGTTTCAGTTTGGCATCGGGCGTGGGCTTAATTCGTCGAGCGATTCGTGGACGGTCAAAGCGATCTTTTCAGTCCCGGTTGATTTCTAAGAAAGGGCAAGGCTGCCTGAGCGACGGCCTATAGGTCTAGATAACTCTCAAAACTGGTGCGCGCCGGGTAGTCGTGCACGCGAGACCCGCCATACCCATTTTTGTATAAGGCAAAGGCGACGCCCGCATGGTGTGCGGTAGCGGCATCGACGTGAGTGTCTCCCAGCATCATCGATTCATCGGCGCGAGTGCCCATCTTAGCAAGCGTGTGCGTGAGTGGTAATGGGTGTGGTTTCGAGTGTTCTGTGGTGTTGCCCCCCGTGACGCAAACGAAGAAATCCAACACACCTGTCCGTTCGAGTGCCTGAAGCGCGAAAGCCTCGTTCTTATTGGTGCAAACCGCCATGACACAACCGCGCGTCGCACACGCTTTTAAAAAATCCATCACCCCTGGATAAAGCGCAGAGTGGCGATGTGCTTGCTCGCTGTAGTGCACTCGATAAGCGTCATGCAGCTCGGAGATCGCTGACGCAGGTACGCCAATGGTCGCGGTCGCTTCAGAGATGATATCGGTCAAGGTGCTGTACAGATTGGGTAGCACCAACGTCTCGGGCAGTTCGTGATAGCCGCAATCCCGCAACGCGCCATTGATCGCCTTGCGGATGTCCGGCTCGGTGTGCATCAAGGTGCCATCGAGATCAAAGATCAATGACTGATATTCGCTCAGTACTTGTTTTGCTTGCATCATTGTCTCGACGTGAGGCCTTCAGGTGAAGCCGCGTATCCGGTCAGGGTGCGGTCAGCGTGAATCATCTTCCAGTTGATCATTTTCTGGGCCATTTTTAACACTTCTGTCGTGTAGGCGGGATCGTTGACAACATTATTGAATTGGCCCGGATCTTTTTTCAGATCAAAAAACAGCGGTGCAAGCGCCGCAAAATGAACATATTTGTAGTGTTCGTTCTGGATGACCGACAGCGAGGCTTCATCCATATTGATACCAAGAAACTCCTCTGGCTTTGAGTAAAAGATGTTTCTGAAATCAAACTCGTAATGAACTTCGGTGCGCCAGTAGTCGGGGGCATCGCCTGTTTCAACAAATGGCATTAATGATCGGCCATCACAGGCCCTTGGCGTAGCGAGCCCCAACCAATCCAAAATGGTCGGCATCGTATCGATCGTCTCGGTAAACGAATGCACGACGCTACCACGGGTCGCATCCGCTTCAGGTCTGGGATCACGAACGATCATGGGGATATGAAAACTCTGGTCAAAATAGCCAATTTTGCCCAGCAAGTGATGGTCACCCAATTGTTCACCATGGTCACTGGTAAACACGATTAACGTGTCGTCCCATTGACCCGTTTTTTTCAAAAATTCAAACACACGCCCGAGCTGATCATCCACATGGCGCATCATCCCGTAATAACTCGCGCGCATTTGTCGAATCTCGGCGTCGTCCATCTCCGCCGATTTGCCTTGACCGTTCTGAAAGAACTTGCGACGCTGACCGGCTTGAATATAAAAATCCAGTAACGGATGCTGGCTGGCTTCTGCCGCTGGCGACGCTGCGCGAATGGCTGAGGGGCAATCTTCTGCCCGATACATGTCGTGATACGGCGCGCAAGCGGTAAACGGCGGGTGCGGGCGGTAGTAGCCCAAATGCAGAAACCAGGGCCTATCTTGTGTACCTTGCAGAAACTCAAGGGCTCTGTCGGTAAACCAGTTAGTATCCGAGAGCTCAGCGGGCACCACGGCCGCTCGATTGGTGGCACCAATCTCGCCCTCAGTGACGCCAAGCGGGGCCCAAATATCATAGGGATTCGCAGGCACCTCAAAGCCTGTCGTGGCGACCCAGGCAAAGTAGGCTTCATTATTGAGACCCCATGATCCCACGGCATGCCAGCCCTCCATGTCGGCGCCCAGCGCCTTGAAACGCGGGTCTTGCGCTGCCGTCGCACGGGGGTCAGGGGTGGTGGTCGTATAGCCCACCAGGGCGGGCTCGTAACCCGCTTTACGCACCTCTAATGCCAAGTTAGTGTGGCGGGCATCAAGGGGGATCGTATTCTGCACTGCGCGGTGGTTCATCATATAAAGACCGGTCAGCAATGATGCTCGGCCCGGGCCACAAGGCACGGCTTGTGTGTAGTGCTTGGCAAACGTGACGCCCTCGGCAGACAGCGCTTCAATGTTGGGGGTTTTGATCACCGGATGCCCCAATTTGGCCAAGGTGTCCCCGCGCCATTGGTCGACGACGATCATCAATACATTCTTTTTCTTCATGTGCAACGCTCTCGCAACCAAAGCAATCCCATCAGCGCAATCTTATAACGCAAACCTCTGCCACCGACCCGTCACAATAAACCCCGGTCTTGCCGTCGGCTCAGTTGGATTGCTGACCCGCCTTGCGCTATGCTCTGATAACCAAAAAATAATGACCTTAAGTCGATCAATGGAGACCTCATGGCAGTCATGCACCTGATACCCGCCGATAAACTCAGTGCCGCTGTGCGATATCTGGTCGCAGGGTATGGCAGCGAAGCTCGCGAGATCGAACTGGTGACCGAGAATCTCGTACAGGCCAATCTCACCGGTCACGATTCGCACGGCGTTGGCATGTTGCCACGCTATACCGAGGCGTTTCTGGCGGGCGGTTTGAAAGCAAATGCCCACATCCAGATGCGTATGGATGGTGGCGCCATGTTGGCGCTCGATGGCCAGCACGGTTTTGGTCAGGTCATTGGTCATGAGGCCATGGTGCTCGGCATTGAACGAGCCAAACAATACGGCAGCTGCATGGTCGCTTTGGGTAGCTCGCACCATTTGTGTCGTATTGGCGCCTGGGCCGAAATGGCAGTGGCAGAGAATCTCATTTCGTTGCATTTCGTGAACGTGGTGTCCCGCCCGATCGTTGCCCCCTGGGGAGGTGCTGACGCGAGGTTTGGCACTAACCCCTTTACGGTCGGTATCCCTGTCAAAGGCGGTGAGCCGATATTGCTGGATTTTGCGACAAGCGTTGTTGCACAAGGCAAGACAAGGGTTGCTCATAATAAAGGCGAGCAATTGCCTCCTGGGCAGATGCTCGACAATCACGGCAATCCGACCACCGACCCCCGCTTTGGCGTGATCGAGCCCTATGGTGCGTTGCGTACTTTTGGTGAGCACAAAGGGTTTGGTATGGCACTGATTTGTGAACTACTGGGTGGGGCATTGGCTGCGGGTATGACGTGCCGCACCCCCGCTGATGGCCGCAAAGAAATTCTGAATGGCATGTTCACGATTATTTTTGATCCCGAAAAGTTTGGGCAAGGGGCTTTGTTTCAAGAAGAGATGCATCACTTTGTGCAATGGGTGAAAGCGTCGCCCGCCATGCCAGGTAGTGATGGTGTCAAGCTCGCTGGAGAACCAGAACGCGTCTCGCGCGCCAAGCGCTTGGCAGAGGGCATTCCCGTCGATGCAAACACCTGGCGTGACTTGCTGACCGCGGCGACCAAGCTCGGGCTCGATGCCGACCAAATGACCCGATTGGCTGGGCTATAACGATGGCCGCTGAAAGAATGACCGGTCGGGATTTGTTCATCCGCCTGCTCTTGGATGAAGGGGTGACCCACTTGTTCGGCAACCCCGGCACCACCGAGCTTGCCATCATGGAGGCCGTGCCTAAGTACCCGGAACTTACCTACGTGCTGGGCTTACAAGAGTCTATTGTTGTCGCAATGGCAGATGGGTTTGCGCGCGCCTCTAACAAACTAGTTGCCTGCAATCTGCACTGCGCGCCAGGGTTAGGCCACGCCATGGGGGCGATCTACAGCGCCAAGTTTTCAGGCTCGCCGCTGCTGATTACGGCAGGTCAGTACGAGGTCGGTTACGGCTTGCAAGAGCCTTTGCTTTACGACCGCTTGGTCGAGATTGCCGCACCTCTGGTCAAATGGTCGTTCGAAGTTCAGCGTATCGAAGATCTACCCCGTATTGTGAGGCGAGCTGCAAAAATTGCCATGACGCCACCCATGGGGCCTGTGTTCTTAAGTTTGCCAGGTTCGGTATTGGATGAAGAAGCAGAGATTGACTTCGGTTTTGTCACCCGTGTAGATACGGGCAATCGTCCCAGCGATGCCAAGCTAAAGCGTCTCGCAGAGACCTTGCTGGGTGCGAGACGTCCAGTCATCATTGCCGGCAAAGAGATTGCGGATGGCGACGTGTTCGGTGAAGCGTCTGAATTAGCCGAATTGTTGGGGGCGGCCGTCTATCTAGAGTCAGTTCCCTACAACGCCAGATATCCCGCCTCGCATCAGTGCAATATGGGCGATCTGACACGCAACCAAGTCAAGATCCGCCAGACGCTCTCGCAGTACGATCACTTGTTATGTCTTGGGGCTGATCTGCTGCGTATGTCGCCGCGCAATGATGTTGAGCCTTTGCCCGACGGGATGCCCGTCATGCATATCAGCGAACGCGATTGGGAACTTGGCAAAAACTATCCTACCCATATCGCCGTGCGGGCCGATGTCGCCGAAACCATCAAAGCCTTATTGCCCGTTATTAAAAGCTTGCGCACTCAAGCCTATGCGCAAGCAGCCGCCGAGCGTCTTCAATCGCTGTCAACATCGAACTGGTCAGCCAAACGGGCGCTTGCTAAAAAAGAGGTTGCTACCGCTGCACACACGACGCCGATCGATCAACGCTACTTGGCGTCTGAATTGATTGATGTGCTGCCAGATAATGTCATTCTGGTGGATGAAACCTTGACCGCCTCGGCTGGCATCGCGATGATGTTTGCGGCCGATGATCGACGCTCGTTTTATAGCTTGGCCAGCGGCGGGTTGGGCTTCGGCATGCCAGGGGCGATTGGGGTGAGCATGGCCCAGCCTGACAGGCCTGTCGTCGCTACGATTGGCGATGGCAGCGCCATGTACAGCATTCAGGCGCTGTGGACAGCCGCGCATTTCAAGCTGCCTATCACTTACGTCATCATCAACAATCGCAGTTATCGAATCATTAAAGAGCGTTTGTTGGCGATGCGCGGCACGGATCACTTCACCGCGATGGATATGAATGATCCCGCGATCGATTTCGTTGGTGTGGCCAATGGGTTGGGCATGGCGGCTGAGCGAGTCACGGATCCGACCCAATTGGCTTTGGTGCTCAAACGTGCTGTTCAAAGTGGTCAACCCAATCTGGTTGAGGTCATCGTCGCCAATGGGTTCGGCGACTAGGCCTTTGTCAACGTTCTGATTGTTGCTAAAAAACGCTCGATACCGATCTCGAGTGTTTGGTCATTCGTGACATGACAGACCTTGACGCCAGGGGGGTAGGGGGTCACGATACGGTTTAATCGTTTGGCAATATCGTCTTGGGTTTCACGGCCTCGCAGAGAAAGGCGCTGTGCCAACACGGCGGGTGGTGCCGAGATCTCGATGACAACGAATGACTGAATTTTGTTTGCCAATTCAGTGACCAGATTGCGTGAACCGTTGGCAATCACGTGTTGGCCTTGTTGCACAACATCGAGCAGATTCAAGGGTAGTCCGTAGCTCAAGCCGTGAGCCTGCCATGACACGAGAAATTGACCAGCGCTCACCCGTGCATGAAAGGCATCCACAGAGCTCGGTTCATGGTCTTCACCGACCGAGTCTTTCGGTCGAGTGATGACGCGGCGCGCAAAGACAAATCTGTCAGGATCAAGCACGGCTTTGGCACCGTCGATCAAGCTGTCTTTGCCTGCGCCGCTGGGGCCCACCACAAACATGAACAATCCCGATGTCATCTGCCGCCTCTGACTCGTCGCACACGACCTGCTGCTACTGTCAGCAGGATCTATGCGCGGATTCTACACTGACAGATAACGTTGTTTGATGTCAGCGTTGGTGTTCAGTTCTGCGATGGTGCCGCAAAAGACATCCATGCCTTTGTCGATGACCACTGCCCGATCGGCCAAGCCTAAACAGAAGTGCAAATTTTGTTCGGCCAGCACAATGGTTTTACCGAGTTGTTTCAATGCGTGGATCAAATCGCCAATTTTTTGAACCATGATGGGCGCAAGCCCTTCGCTCGGTTCATCCAGCAGCAGTACATCCGGGTTACCCATCAGGGCGCGACCGACGGTCAGCATCTGTTGTTCACCGCCCGATAACTGGCCACCCAAGCGATCTTTCAATGGCTCAAGTAACGGCAGCATGCTGTAGACCCGATCTAGGCTCCAGTCGTCCTGACCCTTAGCCCCTCGTTTGATCGCAATATCGAGATTGTCCTGAACGGTAAGATCAGGAAAAATTTGACGATCTTCTGGGACGAAACCGATACCTGCACGCGCAATCAGATGCGATGGACGTTGCGTAATCGAGGCGTCGTTAAGGGTGATGTCACCGCTCTTGGCCTTTAGCACCCCAGCGATGGTTTTCATGGTGGTGCTTTTGCCGGCACCGTTACGCCCGAGTAAGGCAAGCGTTTCACCGGGCTGCACGTCGAAGGATAGATTAAAGAGCACTTGACTCGTGCCGTAGAACACATTGATTCTATCGACATTGAGCACGGGCTTGATCATGCGTGGGCCCCCTGTGGTGTGCCAAGATAGGCCTCGATAACGGCAGGGTTGTTGCGTATTTCTTCGGCGCTCCCTTGTGCTAGCACTTTGCCGTAGGACAACACATGAATGTGCTGCGAAATCCTGAAAACAATATCCATGTCATGCTCGATCAACACGACCGTCAGACCACCTTGCTGCCAAAGGCCATAGACGGTCTCGATCATCTGTTCGCGCTCTTCCGGCCCCATGCCTGCGACGGGTTCGTCGAGCAGTAAAACCTTTGGGTCCAAGACTAAGGCCAGCGCGATGTCGAGTAACTTCTGATCGCCATGCGATAAGTTGCCACTGACTACATCAGCCTTGGATTGCAAACCGAGTTGCTCCATGACCTGATGCGCGCGATCTCTGGTGTGGTGAAGTGGAAACCGACCGCGCATCTGTAACGATTGACCCAAGGGGGACTGCAAGGCGCCGCGCAGTGACTGCTCGACTGTCAAGGTTTTAAACAGTTTGGCGACTTGAAAGGCCCGACCAATCCCGAGTCTGACGATCTCACTGCTTGATTTTCCGACGATATCCATCCCGTCGAGCAAAATGCGACCAGCGCTTGGTGGGATGGCCCCGGAAATCAGATTAAAGAATGTCGTCTTGCCGGCACCATTCGGGCCAATCACGGCACTTAAAGACCCTGTGGGAAAGTGAATGCTCACATCGGCAGTTGCAACCACGCCGCCGAAGGATTTGCAAAGGTGCTCAACACTTAGCATGAGGGTGCCTGCTTGTGCTTGTTTTTGTGTTTAAGTCTGGCGAGGGCCTGAAGGACGAAATCGGTGATGCCACGCTTGAAGCCCAGCGCAAACAGCAACACGATGATCCCTAAAGCCATCCCGTGAAACTCAGTGTTGCGTGAGATCACGTCGTTGAACAAGAGCAACAACGCAGCACCGACCAAGGGGCCAATAAACACATGTAGACCACCCATCATGATCATGAAGACTGCTTCGCCCGAAACTGTCCAATAGCTGAAGTCGGGGTAAGCGCCAGAAACAAACAAGGCCATGATGATCCCGCCGATTCCGGCAAAGACCCCTGCCAGCATGAAGGCGTAAAGTTTGACCCGCCAGACATCAATCCCCAAAAATCTTGCTCGATCTGCATTGTCACGCACCATGCGCAAGGTGTAACCATAAGGGGACTGCAAGATATACCTCATCAACAACAGACAAACGACACCGGCACTCACCGCAAAAAAGTAAAGCGTCGTGTTGTTGGCCAAATTCATGCCTAAAAAGACGGGGCGTGGTACACCACCCATGAGGCCCTGGTCGCCGCCCGTCAGCGATGTCCAAGTCAGGATCACGCTGTGAACCAGCATTTGAAAGGCAAGGGTAATGAAAGAGAAATAAATTTCTTTCAGTCGGACACAGATCGATCCGACCACGAGCCCTAACAGTGCGCAAAAGGCGATCGCACCGAGAATGCCGACGGGGATGGAAGTGCCAGCTTTTTGCATCAAGAGTGAAAATGCATAAGCGCCGCCGCCAAAGAACATGGCATGACCAAAAGACACCATGCCCCCATAGCCCACCAAAATATTCAGTGAAGAGGCGAAAACGCCGTAGGCAGCCAGCCGGATGACAAAATCCTGCGCGGTCCGGGAGCCCGTGAAATAGGGAAAGGCAACCAGCACCAGCAGTGTGATGATGGCAAGCGACCATTCGCGTTTGAACTTGACACGCTGCGTCATAAACGGGTCTCCTTGCCGAGCAAGCCACTTGGTTTGAAGACCAGAATCAATACCATCGCCAAGAACATCAACCCCTCGACAAACAGCGGGAAACCAATAGAGCCAAAAGACCTCACCAACCCGATCATCAGCGCACCCACCAGTGCGCCCATCACCGAGCCCATGCCGCCGATCACCGTCACGATGAAGGATTCGATCAAAATTGAAAAGCCCATCCCCGCGGACATCGATCGCACCGGCGCGGCTAGACCACCCGCAAGACCCGCCAGCAACCCGCCAATCGCGAAAACGCCCGCATAAATTAAGCTGGTATTCAACCCCAGGACAGACGTCATCGATGGATTGTGGGCGGCAGCGCGCACAATTTTGCCCATCCGAGTGCGCGTCAATACATACCAGAGCGCTAGCGCAATCACTGCAGCTGCAGAGATGAGGAAAAGGTAAAACACGGGCACGACGCCGCCCGCGATAAAGAAGGGGGGTAACTGAAAGTCGGCGGGCATCCCCATGGATTGAAATTCTGCCCCCCAGATAATCTTGACCGCATCATCCATGATGAGCACAACGGCATAGCAGACCAGTAATTGCATCAACACGTCGGCGTTGTAGACACGGCGCATGAGAAATCGTTCGAACAAGACGCCGAAAATGGCGACGCCCAGGCCTGCGACGATCACGGCAAGGAAGAAATTGTCGGTTACTCGAAACGCACTCAGGGCGAAATAGGCACCCAGCATATAAAGCGAGCCGTGCGCAAAATTAACGATTTTCAAGACGCCAAAAATCAAGGTCAGCCCAGCAGCAACTAAAAAAAGCAATGACCCGACAATCAGGCCAGCACTCGTTTGAGTCACGATGCAGGACATCGAACTAAAGCATTCAATTAACGCGTTGGGATCCAAGCACTTCTCCGGTTGAGGTCGGTGATGCAATCACCGACCCACGACAAACTCAATGCAATCAGAGATAGCCTTTGCGTTTTTTCCACTCTGTTTCTAGCTCGTAG
Organism: Jezberella sp.; assembly: GCF_964834465.1. NCBI lineage: Bacteria > Pseudomonadati > Pseudomonadota > Betaproteobacteria > Burkholderiales > Alcaligenaceae > Jezberella > Jezberella sp. Next base: position 18,496 of record NZ_CBAZRM010000002.1, on the reverse strand, counting down.
ACGACTTTCCAATCGCCAGAGAGTGGGGTGGGCATGTATGGCTCTTTGTTCGTGAGCGCACCCCAACCATCTGCATATTCAACAATCGTTTGATCTTCAGCGCGCATCGTGATTTTGCCGTTCGCACCAAAAGGCGAGTCGATCGTCATGCCACGCAAGGCTTCAGACAGTTTTTTGCTGTCAACACTGTTGGCTTTCTTCATGGCGGTGGTCACAAAGCTCACCGCTGCTGCATTTTGCCAGGACCAGTTGGTTGGGTATTCTTTGTATTTAGCAAAATACTCATTACCCCAATTCGTATTAGCTGCCGTGTTGGGATAGCTCTTTAAATACCGGTTACATGAGTAGAGGTTTTGCGGTACGGCCTTGATGGCAGTCAACACGGTGTAGTCAGCCATCGCAACGGCAAAGAATGGCATGTCTTTGAACAAGGCGTAGATGCTGGCTTGATCAATGAAGGCGCTCAAGTCACCACCCCATAAGCAGGAATACACCGCCTGTGGTTTGCCCTGTTGCAGGCGGGTAATCGATTCGGTGTAGTCGGGCTGAAAGAGCTTGGGCCAGACTTCGCCGATGACTTCAATATCGGGATTAAAGTGTTTCAGGTATTCCATGAACTCGGCGGTGGTATCGCGACCATAGGCGTAGTCTGGAGAGATCGTCATCCAGCGCTTCAATCCTTTCGCTTTGGCAATCCCTGCCGCGTATGACCCCCCGATCACGGCATCATGAATGCCCTGACGCGCACATCTAAAGCTATAAGGTGCACGAATCTTTGGATCTGCACTGAGTGAAGAGGTTTCTGAACAGGTGTGAATACAAAACACCCCCAGATCGCGGGCGACTTCTTGTACGGCGAATGAGCCTGTTGATGCTTCTCCATCGATCAGCAGTTCACAGCCTTCGCTGTTGACCAGCTCGCGTGCGATGCGTGCGGCCTCTTGTGGCGCCCCTTTCGAATCGCGCACGATCATTTCGATCTTGCGGCCACCAAAACCGCCAGCGGCATTGAATTTCTCAACTTCCATTAAAACCGCATTGCGCGAAGAGATACCGAGCGTGGCAACGCGGCCCGACAAAATCGTCGGCATACCGATCTTGATGGGTTTGTCGTCGGCAAAAGAAATGGCGGGCAATCCAATCGTGGCAAGACCTGCGGCAGCACCAACGCCTTGAATCATTTTTCGGCGCGAGAGGTGCGAGGGCGTGCCTTTCGTCTTTAGGGTCATGTGATGTCTCCTGAGGATGATTTTTAATTTTTTATGGGTGGATCTTATCGTTCTCAACGACGATAAGTCAACGAAGTCGATTGTGCGTTATCCTTCGATCCTTGTCACCATGTTTCGAGCATCACTGCCATCCCCCGACTATGACCACGACAACTTACTACCCTGTCATCGGCTGTCAAGGCACCACACGCGACGCCGCTCGTCCGTACGATGCCCGCTGGTTTTTGACTGATGTTGAAGGCAACGCACTCACCAGTGCTGATCACGCAGCGTTACAAACCGTGACGGCCGACATTAAATTTGGGTTTCTGGCACTCACGGCCAAGGGCATGTTGCGCCTCGATATCATGCTTGACGTCATCGAAGACGACGAAAGTGTGCAAACCATCGCTTATCTGAATGGTTCACCGATTAAGGTCGTCGATGAAGGCGAGCTAGCGGCCGCCTGGTTTGAAAACGTGTTGGGCGAGCCTTGCCGCTTTGTCAAATGCTTAGACCGTTCAACAACCGCTGACTGAACAGATCACGCTCAGGCTTGACCGGTCAGGCGTTTGTATCTCGCCATTAATACGTCTTGGCCTTCTTTCCAGTCAGGGTGAATCTCAATACAGTCGACTGGGCACACCACTTTGCACTGTGGCTCATCAAAGTGGCCCACACACTCAGTGCATTTGAGGGGGTCAATCTCGTAGATCGACTCGCCCATTGATATCGCTTGGTTGGGGCAAGGCGGTTCGCACACATCGCAGTTGATGCATTCGTCCGTGATGCGAAGCGCCATGACTACCCTCTTGAAGCGATGACCGCTTTATTGCGGCCAGCTTTGCTCTTTGCGTTCTTTCGCCTTGGCTTGCAGCCACCGTTCAACCGACGGGAACACAAACTTGCCGACATCACCGCCCAGCATGGCAATTTCTCGCACGATGGTGCCTGAGATGAACTGATATTGATCAGAAGGGGTCATGAACAAGGTTTCGACTTCTGGCAGCAGATGACGGTTCATCCCGGCCATTTGAAATTCGAATTCAAAATCCGATACGGCGCGCAGGCCGCGCACGATCACTCGCCCATCTTGCTCGCGTACAAAGTCTTTGAGCAACCCTGCAAAGCTGGCAACCCGAACGTTCGGATAGTGGCTAAGTACTTCTGACGCAATCTCGACGCGCTCTTCCACCGAGAAAAACGGTTTTTTTGCGCGGCTGTGAGCAATCCCCACCACCACTTGATCAAACAAACTGGCCGCTCGCCGGACAAGATCTTCATGGCCACGGGTAAGGGGGTCGAAAGTACCAGGATAAATAGCAGTGATCATTTTTGCAGTGCAACAAACTGGATAAGTTGGTAGTGTACGACTCCTGCGCGGTCTTGGCGCAATATCTTGAAGCTGTCGGGGATTTCCAAGGGTTTTCCCGATTCCACATAGACCAAAGCGTCGGTTGCAAGCAACTTTGGCACGATGGGCCAGAGTTTATCGAGCCAATCGCCGTTAAAAGGTGGGTCTAGCATAACCAGGTCAAAACGTGAGGCGGGTACTTTGTCGGCAAACGCCAAGGCGTCGCCGGCGTGAATATCGACGTTATCCGCTCGTAGTTTTGTTTTTAGGGCTCGAAGTGCGGCAAGTGCGTGGCGATCTTGTTCGACAAGCTGCACGCGCGCGACGCCTCTTGAGGCTGCCTCAAAACCCAAAGCACCACTGCCGGCGAACAAGTCGAGCGCTCGTTTGCCGTCGAATTCGCCCCCCCAGAAATAGGTCAGCCAATTGAATAATGTTTCTCTGACACGATCCGGGGTGGGGCGCAACCCCTCAGCATCGACCACTTCGATGGGTGTGCGCCGATACTGTCCGGCCACGATGCGAATATACTTCTTACCCATGTTTAGCTTCTTTAAGAAAAAATCTCAGACGCCCGTTGACCAACTGTCGCACGAACGGTTGGATGATAGCCCGACAGCGGCAGAGGCCACTGACGATCAGAGCGTCTTGCCAGAAACAAAGTCCTCGTGGCTGGGGCGTTTGCGCCAAGGGCTTTCTCGAACCGGCCAGACGATTGGCGGGATATTTGTCGGTGTGCGTGTCGATGAGGCCTTGTTCGAAGAACTCGAAGCCGCATTGCTCATGGCAGATGCAGGCACACTTGCAACGGCCCGGTTACTTGAGCTGCTGCGTGCCCGTGTCAAGCAAGACAAAATTGAAGATTCGGGTCAGGTCAGACAAGCCCTTGCACAAATTCTCGCGGATCATCTCAGGGTGCTTGAAAAGCCGTTCGTGGTTGGTCAAGTCGCGCCAATGGTCATCATGATTGCGGGTGTCAACGGGGCGGGCAAAACGACCTCGATCGGTAAGTTAGCTTTTACCCTGCAAAAGCAAGGGGCGAAAGTGCTGCTCGCCGCTGGCGATACCTTTCGGGCGGCGGCTCGGCAACAACTCGTTGAATGGGGTGACCGCAATCAAGTCACCGTAATCGCTCAAGAGGGGGGTGACCCCGCCGCTGTTGCGTTTGATGCTGTTAATGCGGGTCGTGCACGCGGGATGGACGTCGTGTTGGTGGATACGGCGGGCCGCCTGCCGACTCAATTGCATCTGATGGATGAACTGAAGAAGATTCGTCGGGTAATCGGTAAGGCGGATGCACAGGCACCCCATGAAGTACTGCTGGTGGTCGATGGCAACACTGGCCAGAACGTGCTGTCGCAGATCAAAGCGTTCGATGAGGCGATTGGGCTGACTGGGTTGATTGTGACCAAGCTTGACGGTACCGCTAAGGGCGGTACGCTGGCAGCCGTCGCAGCGTCTAGCCAAGGGGTGAGGCCAATCCCTGTCTACTGGATAGGTGTTGGTGAGGCGATCGAAGATCTGCAACCTTTCGTGGCGAGCGAGTTTGCTCAAGCGCTGGTCGGGCTGAGCCCGACCTAAGTTAGCGCCAGAAGTGTTCGGCCTGTGACAAAGCTTTAAACGCTTTCATGGCATCCAGTTTTAGCACCTCTAGTCTCGCCGCAATCCAACCTACGGCAAACCAGGCGTGCGGTTGTGTTGTTTTTAAGCCCTCAAAACGCTCGCTCGCCACGGCCAGATCATTCATTTCTCCCAGCACGTCTTGGACCACCGCGAGGCTCTTGCGGTATTGTTTGAGACGGTTAACGGGTAGCAGCGATTCACAAAACTGCAAGCAGTAACGAAGCCGCTTGGCTCGTTTGCGAAGCTCATGCCGAGACTCGATATCGAGTTTGTCAAACATCAGACCTTCACGGGTGACTTGTCGATGCCATTTTTTTAGCTTGTTCGACAGCGTCTGTGTGAGGGTTAACTCGACGGCAATTGTTGGTGTCAGCGGGATAATCTGAGCTTGCACGCTTTCGTTGGCGTCATCGCCGTGGTAGTCGCTGTTGTGATGGCTGTTGTGAGGGTTGGTGTTAGCGCTGGTGTTAGGGCTGGCGTGAGCGTTCACTGGATTGTTCACTTGGCTGGTCGCTCGGTTCTTCGACTGACTATCGAGCGGTTTCGCGCTAGTGACGTGAGGGGCTGTCGCGCCAGGTTCAAGATGGGTTTTCGTCGAAGGCTCTGTGACGTTAATCCCGGCTGCTGGTGCCGCAGACAAATCGACCCCAATCGTCCAGGCCAGCATGTCTAGCAGCCAGGTTTGAAAACTTCGGCTGGCGCACAGTTCTGCGGCATTGTCTGCTGTGATTTCGCTATCGAGCCTGATCGGGGGTTGCCCGCTCGCTTCGAGCACTGGCAGCCAAGTGTCTCGTAAAACATCGTCGTCGCGCGTGCCGCCGAGTTGCGCAAAATGCTTTTTGATCTCTTCTCTTAATGCCAGCGGTGGCAGGGTAGTCAGGCCATTAAAGAGCGACCATGCCGAACGCAGGCGTCTAATCCCCACGCGCAATTGATGTACATGATCGGGTGTACCCGCACGGCAAACGTTTGCGGTATCGACTTCCGCCAACATCGCCGCATTGCGGGCAATTTGATCGAGACATTCTGTCATGACCTTTGAGAGCGCGGTCGCGGTGCTCATCTCGGGCTTTAGTTCGATGGGGTTGATGCCACGTTGCGCCCAAAACCAGGCAATGTCGCGACTCGAATCGATCACAGGGGCAGGCACCGACGCATCGGTCGGTGTGTTCGCGGTCGCCGCTAATTTGCCAGCTAGCGTCGCTAATCGGTCACCACGCTCGGCTTTGCTGCGAGCGTCGTAAATCAGGCCAAACGCCGTTTGCCATTTTTTACCTAGATGAAAGATCGCGGCTAAGTCGCCTGACATCAATTCGAACTCGATTTCCGAGACGGGCAACTCGAGCTGGCCTGCACGGATCCGGCCCACGTCGTAGGCGACTTCAACTAAACCTTGTTTTGTTCGGATTTTACGCAGGCTGCGCTTGATATCCGTCTCATAACAAACTTTCAGCGGCTCTGTCAGGCTGGCTAAGGCAGGCTCTGCAGGGGTGCCCACATAGACGCTTAAGTCGAGGATGGGCCCCGAGCGGTCGTGATTGAGTTCAAGGCGTGATAATGCATGTTCGCCAGGCATTTTGAGGGTTTGCACCCAATGGCGACCCTCTTGTCGAAGACGCAGACTAACCTTGGCTTTGACTAAGGCGCGGTTCTCGGTATCAAAATACATGGCACGCAAGGGGATGCGGGTGACGGTGCCTCGGGCTAACTCTTTTTCAACGGAGCTTTTCGAGCGTCTAGGAATACTTAGTTTTAGCTCTTGCTCTGCCATGAAGCCTCTCTCATATTTTTTGTTGCCTGCGCCGAGTGTAGGTGCAAACCCCCGTTGATTTGATGACATGTCATAAATATTTAACAATTTGTGCATGATGATATTTACTTCCAATGCAACATTCGGTCTTGAGCGATTGGCTTCGAACCTATAATGGGGTTTTAAGATCTAAAGAGACGCTGAGCTCATGTCTGTTGATAGTGCTGGTCACGCTGTATCTGCCATATCGCCCATTGCCGAGATTGTTGACGAGCTCAAAGCAGGGCGTATGGTTGTTTTGGTCGATGAAGAAGATCGTGAAAATGAAGGCGATCTCGTGATGGCGGCCGAATTTGTCACCCCAGAGGCAATCAATTTCATGGTGACCCATGGGCGTGGTTTAGTCTGTCTGACGCTGACAGAAGCGCGTTGTCAGCAGCTCAATCTGCCGCTCATGGCTGCCCGCAACGGGACTCAGTTCGGGACCAATTTCACCGTAACCATCGAAGCGGCCGAAGGCGTAGATACGGGCATTTCGGTGGCCGATCGGGCGCGCACCATTCAGGTTGCTGTGGCCAAAAACGCAAAGCCGACCGACCTTGTTCAACCTGGGCACATTTTCCCGTTGCGGGCGGTCCCCGGTGGGGTGCTGGTTCGAGCTGGGCACACCGAAGCGGGTTGCGATTTAACGCAAATGGCTGGTTTGACCCCTGCCGCTGTTATTTGCGAGATTCTCAAAGCCGATGGCACGATGGCGCGGCTACCCGATCTGATCGAATACGCCAAAACACACCAGTTGAAAATTGGCACCATCGCCGACTTGATTCACTATCGTAGTCAGCATGAATCCATCCTGAAACGACTGGGTCAACGGTCAATCAAAACCGCCTGGGGTGATTTCGAGATGGTGGCTTATGAAGACACCGTCGCGGGGCAACCCCACCTCGCACTCATCTCGGGTGAGATTGATCCCGCCCGTGAAACGCTGGTCAGAGTGCATGAGCCTACGACCGTGCTTGACTTATTCGACCTTGAAGGTCCCGGCCACACTTGGCCGGTTGGTCGTGCACTCGCCGCATTGAAGTCAGCACCTGCAGGTGTCATGGTTTTTTTGCATTGCAATAGCCCCAAAGATCGGCTGTTTGAGCAGATTGAAGCCTGGGATGCGAGTAATATGCCAGAAGGCCGCAAGCCAGCCGGCAGGATGGATTTACGTACCTACGGCATTGGTGCCCAAATACTGAGAGATCTCAACGTCGGTCAGATGCGCCTGCTCGCTCGACCGCGCAAGATCCCAAGCATTCTGCCCGGGTTCGGCCTGACCATTAACGGCTATGCCGAGCCTGACACTCAATAACCTCTCACCCCAAGGATACGCCCCATGAGCCCATTTACGCTTCCCACTGATATGAACGGTGAAGGCCTGCATATCGGGATTGTTCGCGCCCGCTTTAACGAAGACATCGGCATGATGGAGCTCGACACTTGCTTGCAAGAACTGTCAGATCTAGGTGTTGATGAACGCGACATCATGGTCATCAGCGTGCCAGGCGCGCTTGAACTAGGTGTCACCTTGGCTCGGATGGCCGAAACACTAGAGTTTGACGCGTTGATCGCGCTTGGCGCCGTCATTCGTGGTGAGACGTATCACTTCGAAATCGTCAGCAACGAAAGCGCTGCGGCGATCAGCCGTATTGCCCTCGAGACAGGCATCCCGATTGCCAATGGCGTATTGACGACCGATACCGATGAGCAAGCAGAAGAACGCGCAGGCGACAAAGGTCGCGATTGCGCGCGTTGTGCCGTTGAAATGGCTAATTTGATTTCTGCACTTGAACCCGAGTCAGATGAAGACGAAGAAGACGAAGAATGAGTCAAGAGCAATCCGCCAGTGGGCCACCGCGCAGCGCTCGTCGTCGCGCGCGCGAACTCGCCTTGCAAGGCGTCTATGCGTGGCTGCTGAGCAAGACCGATAGTCAGGTAAATGCCGGTGAAATCGAAGCGCACATGCGCGACGAAGAAGAGTTTGATCAAGCGGATGCGCGTTGGTTTAGAACGATCTTGCATGGCTCAATCAGAGATGCTGCGTCACTTCGTGAACAGTTCGTCCCTTTCATTGATCGCCCGCTCGACGAGCTGTCGCCGATCGAGCACGGGATTTTGTTGATTGGTAGTTTTGAACTGGTTCATCAGATCGATGTGCCTTACAAAGTGGCCATCAACGAGGCGGTCGAGCTCGCCAAATCATTTGGTGGCACTGACGGGTTTAAATTCGTCAATGGCGTGTTGGATAAATTGGCAGCACAAGTCAGGTCTGTCGAGGTGGCGGCCTATTCGGCCCGTCGATAGCGTGGATTGGCTTCGAGATGGCCTCTGAATTTGATCTCATCAGTCGGTATTTCAAACGGCCAGTCGACCCCACTCTGTTAGGGGGCGGGGACGACTGCGCTTTGTTGTCAGTGGCACCAGGTAAAAGGCTTGCCGTTAGTAAAGATTTGTTACTTGAAGGGCGGCACTTTTTTTCTGACGTTGATCCCTTCGCACTTGGGCACAAGGCCCTGGCGGTTAATCTCTCTGATCTCGCTGCCATGGGGGCCAAGCCCATCGCCTGCTTACTCGGCTTGGGTCTGCCAAGCTGGTCTGATTCGTGGCTTGAAGCCTTTGCTCGTGGGTTTTATGACGTGTCGGATCGTTACCAATGCCCCTTGATCGGTGGCGACACGACCCGCAGTCGACAGGACATCATGCTGAGTATCACGGTCTTTGGCGAAGTGGACGAAACCGTTGTGCTCAAGCGCAGTGGTGCGCAGGTCGGTGACGATATCTGGATATCGGGTGAATTGGGTGCGGCAGATATGGCGTGTCGTATGCTCAGTGGCGATCTGCCGCAGCAAACCGATTGGCTTGTCGCCACGCGCGAAGCGCTTGAGCTACCTACCCCACGCATTGCGCTTGGTCAGGGCTTACTGGGCAAGGCCAATAGCGCCATCGACGTGTCAGACGGTCTGCTGCAAGACCTAGGTCATATCCTCGAACAAAGCCAAGTGGGTGCAGTGCTTGAAGAAGCGCGCTTACCGGTCCACCCTGTCGTAAAACATCTTTCGCGATGCGCCCAAAGACAAGCAAGTCTGGCGGGCGGTGACTTGTATGAACTTTGCTTTACCGCAGCGACCACCCAACGCGAGGCCATTGAACGACTCTCAACGTCACTCAGTGTGCGGCTGACGAGGATTGGCCGAATCACGGAAGGTTCGTCGCTTTCCGTACTCGATGACACTGGACAGGCCTTGACTGAATTGCCCGAGAGTTTCGATCACTTTAAGGGACGCCTGTGAACCCTAGCCCCGATGATCACCAAGTGGTTGGTGTTTCAGTGCGACATCGCACCGTTTGGCCGAGCCTGAAATGGGTCCTGAGTTCTCCCGAGCGATGGCTGATGTTTGGCTTTGGCTCGGGCTTATTGCGACCCGGTGCAGGCACGTGGGGCACTTTAACCGCCTGGCTTATCTGGAGCATCGCGACCCCCTATCTGACCGATCAACGAGTGATCCTCGTGTTGATACTGGGGTTTGTTTATGGTTCTTGGGCTGCTGGTCGCGTCTGCCGGTCACTCAAGGTGCACGACCATGTCGGGATTGTCTGGGATGAAATCGTGGCATTTTGGCTGGTCCTGTGGCTGACGCCAAGCACGTGGTGGTTGCAGTTAATCGCGTTCGGGGTATTTCGTTTTTTTGATATCGTCAAACCCGGAGGCATCAAACAGATTGACGCACGAATTAAAGGTGGTCTCGGTGTCATGGTCGATGATCTTGTCGCGGCAGCCTATACCCTAATAGTCATTGCGGTGTTGGTACAGTTTGGGGCGAAATGATGGGTGAAACGGTGAATGAAAAGGCCAACGACATGATCGGTCAACCAATGAACGAACGATCGGCGATCGAAACTTCGGTTATCCGATTGAGTTACGCCTTGCTCGAGCGCAAGGGCTGGCTGGCCACCGCAGAGTCTTGCACAGGTGGGCTGGTTGCGGCCGCCGCGACGGCTATTGCAGGATCAAGTCGCTGGTTCGATCAAGGGTGGATCACCTACAGCAATGCCGCTAAGCAGGCACAGCTTGGGGTAGCCGCCGAGACGCTGAGCGCGCACGGCGCAGTGAGCCTAGAGACTGCAGCAGAAATGGCAAAGGGTGTTCTCAACCACGCACCCCGAGCCACCTTGGCCCTCGCCATCACCGGGATTGCAGGCCCGGGCGGCAGCTCACCTGGCAAGCCTGTTGGTTTTGTATGCTTTGGTTTCGCTCAACGATACCCAACGGGTGAAGTGCAGGTAGGCACCGAGTCACGGGTGTTTGCAGGTGATCGCCAAGCGGTGCGCGAGGCATCCGTCAAATTTGCACTTGATACCGTCTTTGAGGTGCTCAGCGCTATTAACGGTGGGCGTTGATTGAATCTCGCGTTTCGCGAGCAGCAAGCGAGGCAGCTTCCGTCCAGTGACCGGGGCCTTGAGCATACAAAATGGCACGAGACGAGTTAATCATCATCCCCTGCTTGTTTGAGTTGCACCCTGCAGCGCACGTTGCCGCAATATCGCCGCCCTGTGCGCCTATGCCTGGTACCAAGAGAGGTACCTCATCGCCAATCGCCTGACGAACCGCGGCCAGTTCATTGGGGTAGGTCGCACCGACCACCAAACCGCATTGACCGTCGCGATTCCATTTGTTGGCGACCAAGTCAGCCACACGCATATACAAAGGGATACCGTCTGTCTCTAGAAATTGCAAATCCGATCCCCCAGCGTTTGAGGTACGGCACAAGACGATGACCCCCTTGCCTTCCCAATCGAGATAAGGCTCGACAGAGTCAGCACCCAGATAAGGACTGACCGTCACCGCATCTGCACCGTAGCGACCGAAGACCTCTTTGGCGTACTGCACCGCGGTTGCGCCAATGTCGCCGCGTTTGGCATCCAGCACAATGGGCAATTTGGGATGATTTTCACGGATATAGGCGCAAATATCTTCGAGCTGACCCTCCGCTCTTGCCGCAGCGAAATAGGCGATTTGCGGCTTGAAACCGCACACATAAGGCGCAGTTGCATCCACAATGCGCCGACAAAATTCAAAAATGGCATCAGGCCGCTCTTTGATTTCAACGGGCAATCTTGTTGTGTCTGGGTCTAAGCCAACCATCAAAAGTGAATTTGATTCGGACCAAGCGCGAGTGAGTTTTTGAATGAATGACATGTGGATTGAGTCTGATACCAGATAGAACTTGGATTATGGACGTGAACAGGGTTAAATGATAAGAAAGGGGGCGGTAAGGCAAGAGATCTTACCTATTTTAAACGCGCGCGCGGCATGCATTGAATTTATCCAATCAGGTCGCAGCAGAAGACACATTTTTAGGATGAACAGCAATGACTGAAGTTGTTAACTATGAGCAGGACGACTTGGGTGTCGTGACCTTGACACTCAATCACCCTGAAACACGTAATGCCCTGACTGGCACTGGCATTACAGAGGGTTTGTTAGCCGCTTGTGAACGGATTGAGCACGATCCAAGCGTGCGGGCAGTCATCATTACCGCCACAGGGACGGTGTTTTCTTCGGGGGGCAAAATCGACGAGATGCAACGCCAGATTGGCCCCGGTTTCAGCAGTGCCGTGTTGCGTCAAGAATATCGTCATGGCATTCAGCGCTTGCCGCTGGCTATCCATCAAATCGAGGTGCCAGTGATCGCTGCTGTCAATGGCCCTGCGGTCGGCGCTGGATGCGATCTCGCGTGCATGTGTGACGTTAGGGTGGCGTCAGAAAAAGCGACGTTCGCCGAGAGTTTTGTTAAAGTCGGTATTGTCCCAGGCGACGGCGGGGCTTGGTTTTTGCCACGCGTGATTGGGATGGCGCGCGCCGCTGAAATGTCGTTTACCGGCGAGCCAATCGACGCCAAAACGGCGCTCGAGTGGGGCATGGTGTCACGCGTCGTGAGCCAGGATGATTTGCTGGCCACCGCACAAACCTTGGCGAGAAAGATGGCCGTGAATTCGCCGCATGCGGTTCGGATGACCAAGCGTCTGTTGCGCGAAGGCCAAACGAGTTCGTTGGCGAATCTGCTTGAGTTATCAGCAGCCTATCAAGCCATTGTTCACAAAACCGAAGAACACGCCGTCATTGTCAACGACTTCATGGCCAAGAAGGCCGCTCGTCAGGCGGACCGGAAGTAAACCATGCCAGCCATTGCCGCCGAAGAAAAGCCCCTATCGATTAGTAATCGAGGGGTGATTCTGAGCGGCGGGGTGCTTGGTGCCTTCATCGTCACGGTGCTGGCATTTCTCTTGGCCTATGTTGAACATAATCAGGCTGAGATTGAGTGGAAACGAAATATCAAGAATTTATCCTTGTCGATTTCTGCTCACGCCAGTCAATCTCTTTTTTCTGCAACGGTGTTATTGAATGCGTTGTCTGAAGAGTTAGATACGCGTCGTTTTGACTCTCAAGCCAGCTTTCAAGCTGAGCTGAGAAGTCGCGGCGTCTTCGACTCATTGACACGAAAAACAAACAGTAATCCGCTGATTGATGTTGCTGCTATCGCTGATGCTGACGGAAACATCATTAATTTCTCGCGCTTTTATCCACCGAATCCAATCAATATCAGGGGCAGAGAGTTGTTCGAACGGTGGAAGGCCACTGAGGACAGCAGCGTTTTCTTCAGCGAACCCGTTCGCAATAGCTTGGGCAAATGGACGTTTTACCTGACTCAGCCGTTGAAGGGATCGACTGGACAATTTCTTGGTATCCTGTCGGTGGGTATATCAATTGATAACTTTTCAGACTTTTATCGAACGATTTTTTCGAATATGGGGCCTTCGGCTCAAATTCTGCTTTATCGCAGCGACGGCGCTATCGTGACCTCTTGGCCGCACAACGAGGCGCTCATTGCACACATGAAACAGAGTGAGGTTGATGAAAACGCCAGTATTCGAGGTTTTAATGACGTGTCTGTATTTGTTGCGACAACAGATAAATCGGCTCAGGCTACGTCAAAGGCAAAGAAGCTGGTCGCGATCACTAAAATTGCCGACTATCCGTTTTATATTGAAGTGTCGCTTGGTAGTGATATTTACCTTGACGCCTACTACCGCTTGCTGACGCCTATCTTCTTAGTTGCCTTTTTTATCGTCTGTTTATTGCTGTTCGCGATTAAATCTTTTTTGAGAAAAGACACTCAAATCAGTAATAACTATTATCAGAGAGCGCTGATACAGATCGAGCTATTACAGACCAAAGAACAGGTTGAAAGGCAGAATAAAGAGCTTGAAGCCAAGGTGATCGCGCGAACCGAAGAAATTGCCGAGAAACATGAACAGTTGCTCTGGAGTCATCATCAACTTGAGTCTGCCAACCGCTCCAAGTCAGAATTTTTGGCCAACATGTCGCATGAATTGCGTACCCCGCTCAACGCGATTATTGGGTTTTCAGAAATTTTGCAGCAAAAGTTCTTTGGGGCATTAAACGAAAAACAGGCTGAGTATGTTGGCGATATTCATATGTCTGGTAAACATTTACTGACTCTGATTAACGATATCCTGGATCTCGCCAAAATCGAGGCAGGCCATCTTGAACTGGATATGACGGAATTTGCGCTGGATGATTTCGTCGAGAACACCATGATCATGGTTCAAGATCGTGCTGACAAAGAAGACGTTGAGTTACGTGTGAGCATTCAGACGCAAAGTCTGTGCCGAGCAGACAAAACCAAACTTCGTCAGGTGTTGATCAATTTGCTCTCAAACGCGATCAAGTACACCAGATCCTACGGTAGTGTCACCCTCGAAGTAACGTCTCACGATGAATGGATGCAATTTGCCATCATCGACACCGGTATCGGGATGGACGAAACCGACTTAAAAGGCATTTTTGATGAGTTCAGGCAAATCGACAATGTGCCCAATCGATTGTTTCAGGGCACGGGCTTGGGCTTGTCGATCTCGCGACGGCTAGTCGAGAGTCATGGTGGACAGCTTAAGGTTGAATCACAAGTCGGTGTTGGTTCGAAGTTTTACTTTTCTATCCCCATCGCTTTGACGACGACTTAGTTGGCGCTCTGATTATCCAGATGTTGACGGACGGTCTCGATAAACAGCGGGATTTCAATGGGTTTTTGCAGAAAGTCTGTGAATCCAGCTTCGAAGATTTGCTGTTTGTCGTGTTTCATCACCGAGGCTGTTACCGCAATCACCGGGATCTTTTCAAAGCGGCTGTTGAGTTTGATTAACCCCAATGCTTCGATGCCGCTGATCCCTGGCATCCGAATATCCATCAAAATGAGATCTGGCGTCAGTGTTTCGAGCAACTCGAGCGCTAACTCACCTGACCCTGCAGATAAGGTCTGATGGCCCTGTATGGTCAAAATATCTACCATGAGCTTGAGGTTAAGTTCGTTATCTTCAACAACCAGAATCGTGGCCATTGCGCTACCTCTGAGGTTAGTGTGCGTCGGCAAATAGTGCCAGTTGAGTCTAGATATCAACCATGTAAGCTAGGGTACCGACAGCTTAGCCAAATAGCAAGGGTATCAAGCCAAGTGCCGACAGGACAAGTAAAAAGGTCAAACTCTGTCGACCTGTTTTGCGTGACGAGAGCGTATAGGCATATATCCCTTTCACCAGGTTGTTGCTGGCGGTCGCAATCAAGATGGCATTTGCGGTGAGCCCCAGTGCAACGGTGGTCGATGCCGATTGTGTCAAGCTCATGATGAAGGGATCTACATCGGTGACGCCCATCACCGCCGCAAGAACGTACATGCCTGCTGTGCCGAGATATCTGACCGCAAAATAAGTCAAGATGATCATGGCGAGAAAAATGCCCGCAAAGACGAAGGCGGTGCGCATTTCGAGCGGGTTTTTTATACTATTGTCATCAGGTGGGGCACTGTTGACGTTCAAGTCAGTGCGTGCCCATACCGCCCCAAATATAATGGCAACGCCAGCCAACGCCGCGAAAGAGGGTGCAAGTCGAGCCATCAAGTCGTGGTTAAAGATCGCTAACAGAATCGCGACGCGCGCATACATCATGCCAGACGCCATCAGTATCCCACCTGAGAAAACCCTGTCTTGTGCCACGGCCTTTGATTTGCGAGCCAACACAACGGTGGTAATGGTGGATGAGTAGGCACCGCCCAGCAGAGCAGTCAGTAAAGTACCCCCTTGCCCCTTGGTGGCCCGTTGTAGAACATAACTGGCGTAGGACACCCCACTGACGGCAACGACGACCAACCAAGTCTTGAACGGATTGATCTGAAATTCTGTGTAAGCTTTGTTCGGTAACACGGGCAGAATGACGGCACACAAGAGCAAAAATTTGGTGAACGCCAAGATATCCGAGGCGGCTACTTTTTTTGCCAGACTTTCGAGAAAGTCTTTGAGCTCAAGCAACATCACACTGGCCACGGTGATAGCAGTCGCTACCCATAACTGGTCGTGGTAGACGAGAGGGCCAATCAAATAAGTGACTAAGCCCGTCAGTTCAGAGGTAGCACCTGTGTATTCAGAGGCAGATACTTTGCGCCAGTAGGCCATCAGCAAAAATGCAGCCACCACAGCAAAACCAATAAACACCGGCATCAACTCGTGGTCAGCGAGCACGGATACGCCAAACCCAACGAGACCAATAATAGGGTAGATTCTGATCCCCCCAAACGAAAACGGCTGAGTGCTGCCTTTGTGTCCTTCGCGTTGAAGGCCGATGAGAAAGGTAAGGAACAAAACGGCAAAGATTTGAATGCCATCCATCGGCATCCAAGCAAGAAACGTTAAATCAGATAAGTGCATCGTTGCATCCTTGCCTGGGCCGAAGTTGGCTCAATTGCCTCGCGTTGTCACTGGACTTCTTTGTTGATAGTCTACGGCAATTGTCGCTTGCACAAATAGCGACTCACATAGTAAAAGACCTCGAACGGGGTTCGAGGTCTTCGTTAGTAGCAGGGCAACAAACCCGACGAATCGGGATTGTTTACGGTGTTGACTTCTTAGAAGCCCATACCACCCATGCCGCCCATACCACCCATGCCGCCCATATCACCACCAGGCATGCCACCAGCAGCTGGCTTGTCTTCAGGTGCTTCGCAAACAGCGGCTTCGGTTGTCAGCAACAAGCTGGCAACAGATGCTGCGTTTTGCAATGCAGTGCGGGTTACTTTGGTTGGATCCAGCACACCTTGCTCAACCAGATCACCGTACTCGCCGGTGGCTGCGTTAAAGCCGTAGTTACCTTTGCCGTTAGCAACGTTGTTAACCACAACGCTTGGCTCGTCACCAGCGTTGGCAACAATGGTACGCAGTGGCTCTTCGATTGCGCGCAGAACCAGCTTGATACCAGCGTCTTGGTCAGCGTTGTCGCCTTTGACTTGTGACACAGCAGCGCGTGTGCGGATCAACGCAACGCCACCGCCAGGAACAATGCCTTCTTCCACAGCAGCGCGCGTGGCGTGCAGGGCATCTTCGACGCGTGCTTTCTTTTCTTTCATTTCGACTTCAGTCGCAGCGCCGACACGAATCACGGCAACACCGCCGGCCAATTTAGCCACGCGCTCTTGTAGTTTTTCACGGTCGTAGTCTGAGCTTGCTTCTTCGATCTGAACACGAACTTGCTTGACGCGAGCTTCGATCGACTTGTGGTCGCCAGCACCGTCAATAATCGTGGTGTTTTCTTTGCCAACTTCGATGCGCTTGGCCTGGCCGAGTTCGGCCAAGGTTGCTTTCTCGAGTGACATGCCGGTCTCTTCAGAGATCACAGTACCACCGGTCAGGATGGCGATGTCTTCGAGCATGGCTTTGCGGCGGTCACCGAAACCAGGTGCTTTAACGGCAGTGGTTTTGAGGATGCCACGAATGTTGTTCACAACCAAAGTTGCCAAGGCTTCGCCTTCGACATCTTCAGCAACGATCAACAAGGGACGGCTTGACTTAGCCACTTGTTCGAGTACGGGCAACAGATCACGGATGTTACTGATCTTTTTGTCGTAAATCAGGATGAAAGGATCTTCCATCGCTGACACTTGCTTGTCAGGGTTGTTGATGAAGTAAGGTGACAGATAGCCACGGTCAAACTGCATCCCTTCAACGACATCGAGCTCGTTTTCGAGTGATTTGCCATCTTCAACGGTGATGACGCCTTCTTTACCGACTTTTTCCATTGCGTCAGCAATGATTTGGCCGATTGAAGCATCGCTGTTTGCCGAGATCGAACCAACTTGAGCGATTTCTTTGCTGGTTGTGCAAGGCTTCGAGAGCTTCTTGAGCTCTTCGACGGCGCAGATGACCGCTTTGTCGATACCGCGCTTCAGATCCATTGGATTGATACCAGCGGCCACGTATTTCAGGCCTTCAACAACAATTGACTGAGCCAATACTGTTGCTGTGGTGGTACCGTCACCGGCGTTGTCAGAAGTCTTAGAAGCAACTTCTTTGACCAATTGTGCGCCGATGTTTTCGAATTTGTCTTTGAGTTCGATTTCTTTAGCAACCGATACGCCGTCTTTGGTGACGGTTGGCGCGCCAAAAGAACGCTCGAGGACCACGTTACGACCTTTTGGGCCCAAGGTGGTTTTTACTGCATTGGCGAGAATATTTACGCCACGGACGATGCGAACGCGTGCATCATCACCGAATAGAACTTGTTTAGCAGCCATTTAATTTCCTTCGTGTCTGTCTGGGGTGTATTACAGGACCACGGCGAGAATTTCTTCTTCGCGGATCACGAGCACTTCTTCGCCGTCAACTTTTACAGTCTGACCAGCATATTTGCCGAACAAAACTTTGTCGCCAACTTTGACATCCATCGGCAATACTTTGCCATCTTCAGTTTGTTTGCCGGGACCAACAGCGAGAATTTCGCCTTGATCGGGCTTCTCAGCAGCGCTTTCTGGGATGACGATGCCTGACGCAGTCTTACGCTCATTATCCAGGCGTTTGACGATCACGCGATCGTGCAGGGGACGCAGGGCCATAGGGAACTCCTGTAAAAGGTTAAAGATAAGGTTAGTAGTAAGGATCGCAAGAGCATTGCTAGCACTCATCTACTACGAGTGCTAATTATAAGGTCGGTTTTGAGGATTGCAAGGGGGGGGATTGTGTAGAGTTTCTGTAGTTGTTGTTGTCGATTTGTAGAGTTTCACTTAACTTGCAACTTTGTTCACTTAACTTGCAAATCCTTTGTGGAGTTTTAGTTAAGTTGACAGTCTGTTCAACTAACTCGACAACGATTGTGATGATTGCCCCCATCTCTTGACAGGGTATTTCAAAACAGATGATCAGACAGTCCAACACCGCGAGCAGGCATTCTGCTGATTATGACAAGGCTGTCTGGTAAGCCGTTTTCAAAGACAAACGCGAATAGCGTTAAGAACGACATATATCGGGTCAATCCCACAGCAGCACTTGGACTTGATTTATAGTCAAGTATTGCTTGCCCTGCCCGTACGAAGTAAAAAACCAGTCACTGGCAGTAGCGCTCTGTTAGACGTTCAACAAGGGCGCCGTAGCATGATTTCACGACGGTTATCGAGT